>NZ_ABOX02000008.1 GCF_000172555.1 Pedosphaera parvula Ellin514 | reverse complement strand
AGGAGTTGATACAGGAGAAGCCGGAGGTGTACGTGAAGATGGTCAATGCGTTGTCGCGGATGAGCCGGGGGGCGCTGAACCTGGAACAACTCAAGCAGCGGTTACGGGATCGTTTGGGCAAGGGTGGCAAGCGTCCTTTTTCCCGGGAAACGATTCGGCAGATGGAGGAGGCGTTGAATTTGATGTAGGGAAGGTATGGCCACGAAAAGGCACAAAAAACACAAAAAGGGAGTCGGGAATGACTCGTTACAAATCAACTGGACTGTATGACGCAACCTGCCTGAGGTGGTGAGCAAGGGATCTTGAGTTAACTTGAACTAACCCGAGTTAACTCGAGTTAACGGCACATCTTTTTATTTTTGAATTTTGAAAAGGAATGGCCACGAAAAGGCACAAGATGCACAAACATGAAACCGGATTTTTGCCTGCAGAATGGCGCACTGGTGTTTATGGATGATTGGAGGGAGATTGAGCATGGTATTTGTAAGAACAGTTTTTAATGGTGAGGCGCAGGGGCGGAAGGCAGACCGTCTTCAGGGCCTTTTGGGGTTCGTGTGTAGATGGCTGATGCGGGGTGGTTTGCAAGAGCAGCCGCGAGATTGGCTATCTACTTGCAGAATGGGCTCCTTCATGGGATGCTAGGGTTTGTATTGTCGCTCAGATGTAACACTTTGTATTTAGGGCTGATAGAAGTTATCGACTATGATTCCAGGCACGCAAAATCAGGCAGCAACAGATTCCTTTTGGGAAAAGTTCGAACGGTTGGAGAAGGAAATCAAAAATCCTTCGTGGCTGTTTCCGATTCGGAAGGCAAGCATCGCGCGATTCGCCGAGCTGGGTTTCCCGACATTGAAGGATGAGGATTGGCGCTTCACCAACGTGGGGCCGATCACGAAGCTGCCGTTCAAGCCGGTTTTTACCTATTCGAAGGAGAGCCTGAATGAGGCGGCGATTAATCAATTTGCGTTTACGAGTTTGAAGTCGAGCAAGTTGGTTTTCGTGAATGGGCATTTTTCGAAGGAGCTATCCCACATACTGCCGCAGAAAGATGGAATCAAGGTGGGGAGTCTGGCGGCGGCGTTGGAGGCGGATTCGGCTTTGTTGGAAAAGCATCTGGGACGTTACGTGAAGCCCGAAGGCACGGCGTTCTCGGCGTTGAACACGGCGTTTTTTCATGATGGCGCTTTTATCCATGTGCCGGCGGGCAAGGTGATCGAGGAGCCGGTGCATTTGTTGTTCGTGACGACTTCGAAGGAACCGGGCACAACGGTGCATCCGCGCAATTTGATTATCGCGGAGCGCGGGAGTCAGGCGACGGTCATCGAGAGTTATGTCAGCACGGTGGATGGGCCGTATTTCACGAATGTGGTGAGTGAGATGGTCATTGGTGAAGACGCGGTGGTGGAGCATTGCAAGTTTCAGGACGAGAGTCCGGAGGCGTTTCACATTGCAGCGGTCAATGTGCAACTCGGAAAGGGTTGCAATTTTATTGCTCATTCCATTGCCTTGGGTGCGAAACTTTCGCGCAACAATATCTGGACGAACCTGGATGCGGAACGGGTGGAATGCGTGCTGAATGGTCTTTACCTCACGAAGGACGAGCAGTTGGCGGACAACCATATGATCGTGGAGCATGCGAAACCGCATTGCAACAGCCACGAGTATTACAACGGAATTTTAGCCGGCAAATCGCGGGGAGTTTTTCACGGTCGCATTTTGGTGCGTCCGGATGCGCAGAAGACGGATGCGAAGCAGACCAACAAAAACCTGTTGCTCTCGGATGACGCGACGATTGATACGAAGCCGCAACTGGAAATTTATGCCGATGACGTGAAGTGCACGCACGGCGCGACGGTGGGGCAGTTGAATGAAGAGTCGATTTTTTATCTGCGCGCGCGCGGCATCGGCAAGGAAACGGCGCGGCGGATGTTGATCCATTCCTTTGCCGGCGAAATTATTGCCCGGGTGCGAAATGCGGCGTTGCGTGAGGAATTGGATGCGATCGTTTGGGATCGCCTGGAACAGAATGCTTTGGCTGGTGAGAAGAAATGAATGATGCATGCGCGTGCTTCGGCTCGCGACTGAGATATGTCTGAAGATTTGGATGATTTATATCAGCAAGTGATCCTGGATCACTGCAAATCACCGCGCAATTTCCACACGTTGGAAGGGGCGAATCGCAAGGGCGAAGGTTACAATCCGCTCTGTGGCGATAATTACACCGTCTTTCTGAAAATGAATGGCGATACCGTGGAGGATGCAGCTTTCCAAGGCTCAGGCTGTTGCATTTCCAAGGCTTCGGCATCATTGCTCACCAGCATCATCAAAGGCAAAAGCAAAGCTGAGGTGAAGGAATTGTTCAAGAAGGTGCACACGATGGTGACTACCGGGGAGGTGGATGATGAAGGGGTGGGCAAGTTGGCGGTGTTCGCGGGTGTCCATAAATTTCCAGCGCGCGTCAAATGTGCGATCCTTTCCTGGCACGCAGCAGTGGCCGCAGTGGAGGGTCAGGATGGACCGGTGACGACGGAAAACGAGAACACATAGACAGCTCAAACGTATCCACCAAGACAGGATGCTCCTTTTCGGTTATATTTTTAAATCGATATGAACAGCAACGAACCAGTCACATTGAAGCGCGATTGCGAGGCTTCGGTTATCCCGGTGGGAACGAAGGTTTCCTTGTTGGCCGGCGAGCAAGCCTACATTACTCAATCACTGGGCGGCAGTTACACGGTGATCGTGAATGGCAATATGTTCCGCATCGATGGCAAGGATGCGGATGCCCTGGGATTGGAAGTGGAGGCGCCGACGAGACGCGTCCCGACCTCAACCACCTATGGGCCCATCACGCAGGAAAAGCTGGATACGGAAGTATGGAATCAGTTGCGCAGTTGCTACGACCCGGAAATTCCGGTGAACATTGTCGATCTCGGGCTGGTTTACGATTGCAAGATTGAACCGATTCCCGGCGCGTCAGAAAGCTTTCGAGTGGATGTGAAGATGACTTTAACGGCGCCAGGTTGCGGCATGGGCCCCACCTTGCAAGCGGATGTGCAAAACAAGTTGCTCTCCCTTGAAGGGGTGGATGATGTGAATGTGGAACTGGTGTGGGAGCCGCAATGGAATCAGGGCATGCTCACTGAAGCCGCCAAGCTGCAACTAGGGCTGATGTAATTTTTTCAAGCCGATGATTTCCGAAACCACCATTTCAACTCAGCAGAAAAAGATGATTGATTGGGCCAAACTACGCGCCGATTTTCCCATCCTGGATCAGCAGGTCCATGGGCATCCATTGGTTTATTTGGATAATGCAGCGAGCAGCCAGAAGCCTCGCGCGGTGATCGATTGCCTCTCAAATTATTATGAGAAGGACAATGCGAACGTGCATCGCGGCATACATGAATTGAGCAATCGGGCGACAGCGGCGTTTGAAGCTTCCCGGCAGCGGGTCGCGACGTTCATCAACGCGAAAACCCAGGACGAAATCATTTTCACGCGCGGCACAACGGAAGGCATCAATTTAATTGCTGCTTCCTGGGGCAGCAAAAACATCAAGGCTGGCGATAAGATTTTGCTAACGGAGATGGAGCATCACAGCAACATCGTTCCCTGGCAATTGCTCGCCGAGAAGACTGGCGCGAAGCTGGTCTATATCCCAGTGACAGGCGATGAAGGATTGCTGGACCTCAGCAAGCTGGACCAACTGCTCACGCCTGAAGTGAAGCTTTTTGCCTTCACCCATATTTCCAACACGCTCGGCACGCTAAATCCGGTGGCGGAGTTGTGTGAACGCGCGCGCAAATTGGGTGTGACCACGCTGGTTGACGCTGCGCAGAGCGCCGGACATTTGCCGCTCGATGTTCAATCGCTCGGTTGCGATTTCCTCGTATTCTCAGGACACAAGATTTGCGGGCCAACCGGTATTGGCGTGCTTTGGGGGCGGCAGGAGATTTTGGACAACATGCCACCTTATCACGGTGGCGGTGAAATGATCGTGACGGTTGATTTCTTCAAGAGCACTTTCAAGAAAGCGCCGCATCGGTTTGAAGCTGGCACACCGGACATTTCAGGCGTCATTGCCCTGCATGCCGCGCTGGATTATCTCGATGCGGTTGGCCGTGAAAACATTTTCAAACATGACCAGGAGTTGGCCACCTACTGTTACGATCAGTTGGCGCAGCTTAAGAATGTGCGGTTGTTTGGACCGAAGACCGGTCGCGCCGGATTGGTGAGCTTCCTGCTGGAGGACGTGCACGCGCACGATGTCGTGACCGTGGCCGACCAACGTGGTGTGGCTCTCCGCGGCGGGCATCATTGCAACCAGCCTTTGATGAAGAAACTCGGCATCGCCTCGACTGCGCGGGCGAGTTTTTATTTCTATAATACCCGCGCCGAGGTGGATCGCTTCATCGAGGTGACCCGGGAAATTCAAAAGTTTTTTGGAGCATAAAGTTATGGCTGCAACACCAGAATCCATCGGGCCAAAATCAAACATGGGTGAAGTGCTGGAAGCGTTTCCCGGAGCACAACGCGCGATGTTCCGCCGTTATCACATTGGCGGCTGCAGTAGTTGCGGGTTTCAGATGACTGAGACATTGGAACAGGTTTGCGCCCGCAATAACAATTTGGCAGTGGATGAAGTGTTGGCTCATATCCGGAGCAGTCACGAAGACGATGCCAGGATATTGATTTCGGCGAAGGAATTGGCCGGGCTCTTGAAAAGCGGCACAGAAGTTAAGTTGATTGATATTCGCTCGCGGGAGGAATATGAGGCGACTCATATCGATGGCGCCATTTTGCTTTCACAGCCTGTGATGCAGGAGATTTTGGCAAAGTGGGATCCAAACAAATTATTGGTGCTCATTGATCATGCGGGTAAACAGGGTTTGGACGCTGCCGCGTATTTCACTGGTCATGGTTTAAAAAACGTGCGCTGCCTGCGTGGCGGCATTGATGCCTGGGCTCAGGAAGTGGATGACAATGTTCCACGTTATCAGTTGGCGTAAGGATTCTGTTATGGACAAGGATTTGGAAAAGAGAATTCGTGAAGCGATGCTCAACCCGCAAAACATGGGTGAACTTGCGAACGCCGATAGCGTCGGCACCGTGGGCAATTCCGATTGCGGCGAGATGCTACGCCTGTGGGTGAAATTCAAGGATGACAATGGCAGGAAGGTCATCGACAAAGCCACCTTCCAATCATTTGGTTGTGAGACGGCGATTGCCGTGGCGAGCCTCGCCACAGAGTTGATTCGGGGCAAAACGGCCGAGGAAGCCCTCGCGTTAAAAACCGAAGATTTGGCGGGTGAACTTGGGCCATTGCCGCCCATGAAAATTCATTGTGCGCAACTCGTGGAAGGCGCCCTTCGCTCTGCGCTTGAACCTGGCGAAGAGTTAAAGCCTGCCTCCGCCCCGGCTCCGATGGCCGTTTCTCAAGCCTCAGCCAATTTGGGTGACAGCCTGAAACCCAAGGAAGGTGTTAAGATCGTTTTCCTTAACAAAAAGCAGGATGCCCAATAGCCGCTTTGCAGCCCGGACATCCTGCTGGAGTCTGAAGAAAGTTAGTTCTTAGCTTCGAAAACAATTTTTCCGCCCACCATGGTCATCAAGACTTTGGTGCCACGCACATCGTTCACGGAACATTTCAAGATGTCTCGATCGACGATGATGAGATCCGCAAACTTATCAGCCTCCAATGAGCCTTTTTTAGTCTCCTCAAAATTCAAATAGGCATTGTTGATCGTATAAAAACGGATGGCCTGCTCTCGAGTTAATTTCTCGTCTGGATTGAGGACACGACCACTTTCAGTCATGCGAGCGAGTGTGATCCACATGCCCAGCCAGGGATTCCATGGATTGGCAGCATCAATGGAGTCAAGCTTCACCATATGATCACTGCCTCCGCCGATAATGATGCCTTCGTCAAACCACGTTTTAAAAGGCTGGAAGTTTTCCATGCGTTTTTCACCCAAAGTTCTGAGCAGGCTATCCCCATCCTTATAAAGCCATGCAGGCTGCATGTCGGCGGCCACCCCGAGTCTCTTGCATTTTTCCCAATTCTGGGCTGTCTGAAAATTACCGTGAGTAATCAAAAAGCGCCGCTGCGTAATATTGGTTTTGAACTGAATGGATTGGTATGTGTTTAACAACGCATCCATTGCAGCATCCCCCGCACAATGTGCTGTCAACTGCCACCCACGCTGGGCGGCTTCGAGATAAAGCTCAGTCAGGATTTCCGTGTTGGGATAGAGAATTCCTCGGTAGGCGGCTTCGGTGATCTGATAGGTCGGCCCCACGCCCCATGGCGTACGCATATAAGCGGTGCCGATAAGCATGCCCCCGTCCATGAAGGTTTTGAGCGGCCCAATGCGCACCCAATCGTCTCCCACACCGGTTGGACCATAAGGAAGCTTGTCCGGACCGGCATTGGTGATGGCATCCAGGCGAAGAATCGACTCTTCGATATTAGTGGCGAGTTCGATAACGCGCGTACAATTAATTCGCACCGTCAACTCATTGGATTTGCTGAGACGACGAAACATGTCAATCGCCTCAGGTTCAGTCCGACGCTCGCCAATGCTGGTAATACCCTGTTCGTTGTACAAATGGTACAGATGCTTCAATGCCTCTTGATGTTCTGCAGGCGTGGGCTCTTTCACGGGTGCCGGGAGAGCAAGCAGTTGTGCAGCATTGCGCAGAAGCCCCGTGGGCTTAAGCGTCTTGGGATTCTTCACCACCTCACCCGAAGGAGGATTAGTGGTTGAGCTCGAAATTTTTGACAGTTCCAGGGCCTTGGAATTGGCCATGGATACAGGACCACAATTCCAATACACAGGATTATTGGAAGCCGCCTTGTCCAACTCCACCAAGGTGGGGAGCCGCCCCTCTTTTAAGCGTGTGGGATAAACTCTTTCCAAAATAATCCAACTTCCCGGAGGCTTTTCTTCAGTCTGCTTACGAATATAATGCAGAGCCTCGGCAATGGATTCGAAATTGGGCTGCGTTCCTGCAAATTCACTGACCGATGCCTTGTACGAGTGCACATGGCTGTCGTACAACCCGGGCATGACCGACTTTCCCTTCGCCTCAATGATGCGGGTGTTTGGTCCGGCGTAACGGGCAATTTCCTTGTTTTTGCCCACCGCAAGGATGCGATCACCCTTAACGGCAATTGCCTCTTCGACAGCAAATTTGGAATTTACCGTGACAACCTTGGCATTCTGGATGATGAGGTCGGCAGTCTCGGAGGCCTGGTTCGCTTTGCAAACAGTCGAACCAAGCACTGCACAAGAAAGGGACACTACCGCGAGGATGTTACTCAATTTCATAAATAATACCGGCTTTGCACCGCAGATTTTTGCACACATTCAGAGTCGCAATTCCTTTGAGCATCTTTCAAGCCAATTGATGATTTCAAGCCTTTGCCGCCGCCATTTTGCAGTTTCAATCTCGAATGCCAGGTTTTCGTGATCATTAGACATTTGAATGTATCTTCCAGCTTATGAAGGAACTACGGGTCTTGGAAACCTCCAGCCAACCGGAAACAGCATCGAAAATCCCCAGGGAATTCACAGCGTTCGCCCTGTGCGGCAAGGTGGTTGCCTTGCCGCAGGTGTCGCGATTGGCGCCGCATTCGGCAATATCGTCACCGCCGTTGTGGCGGATTCGTGAAGAAAAAGTGTTGGTGGAAATTCGCGACCTGCTCAAGGCCAAGCGTTAAGCTGGCAAGGACTCAGTCACGACATCAATCAATTGCTGGTTTGTTTGAGCAACTTCCCAAGCTCGGATTTAAGCTCCTGCAAACTGGACCTGGCGCTTTGCTCCTTGATCAAGTTTTTCATCTCATACGAATCGGCTTTCAGATTGTACAGTTCGTCCATGCCTTCCAGCTCTGTATAATGAATGTATTTCCATTGTTCCGTGCGGATTGCCTGCCATGTTGGTGTGCGGGGATACGCCTTTTCCTGAAAATACTCGAATAAAGCTGATTTTCGCCACTCAACAGAGTCCTTGTTGAAAAGAGGCACCAGTGAGCGGCCTTGCATGGACCTCGACACGGGCGCATGGGCCAGCTCCAGCAGGGTCGGAGCTATATCTATATTCAGAACCATCTGATCACGCACAGTGCCTGGTTTGATAAGCTTCGGATAGCGGATCAACAGCGGATCTCGAATCGATTCTTCGTAGGCCCAGCGTTTGTCGCCCAAATGGTGCTCCCCCCAGAAATAGCCGTTGTCACTTGTGAAAATAATAACCGTGTTTTCCAACTGCCTGGATTCCTCCAGCGCCCTCAGCAATTGTCCCACGCCTTCGTCAATGGCCATCAAGGTGCGGAGTTGCTGCCGGACAAGTCTTTCTGGAACCTTCCCCATCGGCCGCTCCGCCTCATCATCAAAGCCAACCTTCTGAGGCTTCTGTCCGTCCTTCGGCCCCTGCTGTTCTTTGCGCGTCAAAACGGGCTTTCCTGCCAGATCGTCATCAATGCTCGGCGGATGTGGTATTTGTTCCTTTGTGTAGAGCTCCTTGTGTCGCTCGGCAGGCGTGAACGGTCCATGAACCGCTTTATGTCCAACGTATAGGCAAAAGGGCTTCTTGTGCTCTTGCTTCACAAATTCCACGGCGCGGGAATTTAGGATGTCGGTAATATAGCCTTCCACCCGAGACACCTTCCCATCAATGTTAAGGTTCGGATTTTCATAAACGCCTTGTCCCTTGAAGGAGAGCCAATGATCAAACCCTGGACGCGGAGTATCATCAGTTCCCATGTGCCATTTTCCAACAAACGAGGTTTCATAACCGGCATCGTGGAGCAGTCGGGGAAACGTCACCAGTTGGTGACTTAACGTGGAATGCTCGCCATTATTGGTGACCCCATTCACATGCGCGTATTGTCCCGTAAGAAAGCTGCCGCGACTGGGTGAACAAAGCGGGAGGGTAACAAAAAAGTTTTTAAACAAAGCTCCTTCCTTCGCAATCCGATCAATGTTGGGAGTCTTTACAAACGGATGTCCCATGCAACCAAAGGCATCCCAACGGATGTCGTCGACCAGAATGAAAACGATGTTGGGCTGGGAATTGGTTTCAGCCGCCCGAATAGGCAAAGTCAATGTCAGCAGCATCGCTGACAGGAGAGATAATACACGTTGTTTCATAGGTGGTTCTTGTAAGACGCGCAGAAGATCAAACAAGGTTACATACTGGTTGTAAAGCAGAGGTGACACCTGAGGCAATTTATGTCTCGAAAAATGACACAGAAGAGGGATTAGCGGTATTTAGTGCCTATGGTCCACTGGCATTACTGATGCTTGTTTCATTCCCATGACAGTCATAGGGGTAGTAATTGCAACAACGATCCTAATGGGTGTTGGACTGATTCTGGAGCTCTGCGCCGTGTTCACGGCGCCTGTGGGTTGAATCAGGACGAGACAGGGTTTCATTCCGGTGTGAAAAAAAGCAACGAAGATTAACATAGGAATCCTTAGGGTAAGCCAGGTTAATTTCCAGGAAGCTTTCACCCCTTGGTGCTTCTGTGACTGTTGTGATTTAAGATGCAAAAGCTGATGGCCCGCCTCCGTTTTAGCGGAGGCGGCAAACCATTAAGTGGAAAAGCCCTTTATTGGGAAATGTCCTGGTGCATAGGCACCAGATCAGCATTCTCAATAGGGGGTTTTCCATGTACCAGCGGTGTACAACCTATCTGCCTGATTTAAGATCAACCATCTTTCTGCCGCTGAAAAGCAAAATGAAAATGGCCAATTGCTCGCTTGGCAACTGGCCCATAATCTTTAGCTCAGCAGTTTATTCCCGTCCCGCTGCGGCGATAAACGGTTTAAGTTCGTGCATCAGTTTCGCGAACAATTCGAGCGACACCTGCTGCACACCATCACTCCAGGCTTCGGCAGGATTTGGGTGCACTTCGATGAGCAATGCATCGGCTCCCATCGCCACTGCCCCCTTGCACATGGCTATGACCAGATCGGCACGCCCAGCACCTTGGCTGGGATCGATGACGATCGGCGCGTGAGATTCCTTCTTAACGATGGGAATGGTGGACAGGTCGAGCGTGTTGCGTGTGTAAGTCTCGAACGTGCGGATGCCGCGCTCGCAGAACATGAGATTCGGATTGTCATTCGAGAGCACGTACTCGCCTGCCAGCAGCCATTCTTCAATTTTCATGGAGAGACCGCGCTTGAGCAATACCGGTTTGCCCGTCTTGGCTGCGGCGATGAGCAATTGGAAATTCTGCGCATTGCGCGCACCGATTTGGATGATATCCGTGAACTCGGCAATCATATCGGCATGGTTTTCGGACAGCAATTCTGTGATGATGCCAAGCCCGGTTTCACGTCGGGCCTTGTCGAGCAGCTTCAACCCCTTCAAACCAAGGCCTTGGAATTCATAGGGGGAAGTGCGGGGCTTGAAGGCACCGCCGCGCAGAATGGTGGCTCCGGCTTTTTTGACCGCATGTGCCGTGGTCATCAACTGCTTTTCGCTCTCGACCGAGCAGGGACCCGCCATTACTTGAAACTTCTTGCCGCCAATGAGATTGCCTCGCACGTTGACGGTTGAATTGGCAGGATGCGCTTCGCGGCTGACTAATTTAAACCGCTTCTGAATGGGAGTAACACTCTCAATGGCTTTCGGGAAACTGTTGGGCAGGCTTTCGAGGGATTGATGGGTTAATTCATCGCCAATCGCGCCAATGACTGTCCGCGCCACCCCGCGCATGATATGTGGCTTGTAGCCAAGCTTTTTGATTTCCTTCAGCACGGCGGCTTCGTCTTTTTTGGAGATGTTGGGTTTCAGGACTACTATCATATTTGTCTTGGGTTTTGCCGGGGTCTCCACAAAAAAACCGCAGGTGGCGACCTGCGGCTGGTTTGGAATTGTTTCAGCAACTAGCGCAGCCGCATACGCCAGCCTTCCGGGCTAAAATAAAACCAGCCCGCGAAGCTGCTCGTAAAGTAGAGACGGCTCGAATTCATCATATCAACCCTACCAGAGCGTTGGATGGCGTCAAGAGTGACATGCGGGCAGGAATCATGCCATTTCTGCCTGTCCCGTGCTTGACCTTTCTCCTCTGTTCCGTAGTATGCGATAAAGTGATTTATCGCATGAGATTTTTTTGCATCTTGACCCTGACCGGGCTGTCGTTCTGCTCCGCCATGTGTCTAAACGCCCGCGCTGAATTGGTAAATGGTATTCGTGCGATCGTCGCAGACTCCATTATCACCTACCAACAGGTGGAATTGTTGGTTGGCCGTGATGCAGATTTTATCCGCCACCAATATCAAAATAATCCTCAAGAATACCAGTTGCGAATGGTCGATTTGATGGGCAAGGGTCTGACAAACCTGATCCAACGAGAACTGGTCCTCCATGATTTTCAAAACTCTGGTTTTAATGTGCCCGAAACCATCATTGATGAGATTGTGCAGGATCGCATCAAAGAGAAGTATTCAGATCGCGTACAACTCACCAAACAACTTCAAAAGGAAGGGCTGACTTTCGAGCAGTTCAAGAAGCAAATTCGTGATGACCTGATTTACCGTGAAATGTATCGGAAGAATGTGCCCGAAACAATCATGTCCCCACATAAGATTGAGACATTTTACCAGGAACACCAGGCTGACTTCAAAGTGGCGGATGAAATCAAAACCAGGATCATTGTGCTGAATAAGCCAGCGGATGACACCGAGGGTTCAACTAAAAAGCGGGCTCAGGAGATCATTTCTCAGCTAAAAAACGGTGCCGCATTCTCCGAAATGGCTTCGGTTTATTCAGAAGGCTCCACCCGCGCACAAGGAGGAGATGCCGGTTGGCAGGAGACCTCGGTTGTTCTGAAGCCGATTGCCGAAGCGGTATCCAAACTTAAGTCCGGGGAATATACCGATGTGATCGAAACCCCCACTGCCTGCTTCCTGGTTTTGCTTGAAGATCGTCGTCCGGCTCACGTAAAACCCTTAAGGGATGTGCAGGATGATATCGAAAGGACCCTCACCGCACAGGAGAATTTCCGTCTTTACAGGAAGTGGATTGATCGCATCGAGAAAAAGACTTTCGTGCGCTTCTTCTTCTAAAATTATCGCTTTGAATTATACTGTAGTGGCAGTTGCCGCCGGGCATTTGCAATGTGGCAATCTGCATAAACAATATGGTTGGCTGGATTGGAATTTGTCTGGGGGATGTCACTGGAATCGGTCCGGAAGTTACCCTCAAGGCGTTGGCCGCCGAAGCCGGAGCGGATGACACCCGGTATTTGCTGATCGGTGATGCAGGACTGCTTCAGAAACTCAATCAAGGCCTTAACCTCAACCTTGATTTTCACCCCTACAGCGGACCTCGCAATGGCGGACGCATCTTCGTTCATGATTTAATGCCAGGAGCCTTGCCGGAAAACTTGAAACCAGGCGCTCCCGAAGCAGCTAATGCGGCGGTCGCCTGGTTGAAAGATGCCACTCAACGGTGCTTGAATCACGAACTCGACGGCATGATTACGGCGCCAGTGAACAAGGAATCCATCATCCGGGCAGGGCATGCTTTCGTCGGACAAACGGAGTTCATATCCAATATGGCTGGTGCGGATCGCAGCGCGATGATGCTGCTCGGGCACGACGATCGCGACCGATGGTTGCGTGTGGTGCTGGCCACCACCCACGTCCCGTTAAAAGCGGTTTCTGAAAAACTGACGCAGGCAAAGGTGGAACTCGCCATCGAACGCGCCGCCCAATCATGCGTGGATCTTGGGCTCCCCCGGGCACGAGTGGCGGTTTGCGGACTAAACCCTCACGCAGGTGAAGGCGGAGAATTGGGCACTGAGGAAATCACCGTGGTGACTCCAGCTGTCGAAGCCTGCAAAAGGAAAAATCTGGATGTCCACGGGCCATTTCCCGCTGACGCTCTTTTCCACTACGTATTCAAGGGCGATTACGATGTCGTGGTCGCCATGTATCACGACCAGGGATTGGTGCCGCTCAAAATGATCGGCTTTGAAAACGGCATTAACTGGACCTTGGGACTGCCGTTCATCCGCACCTCGCCTGATCACGGTACGGCTTACAACATCGCAGGAAGAGGCATCGCCAATCCCTCCAGCATGATTGCCGCCATTCGACTTGCAAAACAGCTTGCCCGCCGGAAGCCTTAGCGTTGCACTTCTCGCGGCAAATCATCCTGCCCGCGTCCATCCTCATTCGCTCCAGAATTTCTAATGGCCTTCCACTGCCATACATGATTAAGTCACCCACTGCGACTCTGGCATGGGTACAAAATTGAAAAATAATTCCCGGCACCTTCTTCAGTGGAGCACCAGTTTTCTCCAGACAGGAAGATGGGCGGCAGGTTTGGTGATGCTGCTTCTTTTGAGCGTAACAACTCAAGGAGCGGATGTGGGGTACTTTGGAGTCATCAAGGGTCAGGCATTTCTTCAAAGCAGCGACGCTTCGGTCGTGCCCGACGGATCATTGAATTCAGTTTTTCAGGCCATCGCTTCACCTGCAGCACCCGGCTATTTAACCAATGCGACCTTCAGAACGCCTGCCTCCACCCTGGTAACGATTCCCAATAGCGCCGGCTTGTTCGCCTTTGAAAAAATATTTAGCTCCGTCACTGCCATGGACGCAGCTTATCCAAATGGCAGTTACACACTCACTCTCGGCACAGTCCATGATGGCACGAAAACGGCCGTCGTTACTCTCACTGCCAATAATTATCCCACCACGCCACACTTCAGCAACTTCACCGCGGCACAAGCTGCAAATCCCAACTTGGATTTCACTTTGAGTTGGTCTCCGCTCCCGGCCAACCTCACTCCTGATTTTCTGCAAGTCCTGGTCCTGGATTGCCGCTCAAACCTCGTTTTTTCCACACCATTTCCTGGATCGACCGGAGCACTTGCCAGCAGTTCTGTCAGCACGATCATTCCCGCACGAACCCTTCGCTCCGGACAGCAATACAACGCCATGATGCTTGTGTTGCGCCCCGTGAATTCGAACACCAATGCCTATCCCGGTGCCGTGGGCGTGGCGGGTTTTTACAAGCAATTGAAAATGCCTCTGGTCACCACGGGAACTTCAGTCGGTTGTCCCAACGGAGATTTTCGCCTGGTTTTCAATTTTCCGCGCGGCTCCTTTGGTAACGGCACCAATGGCATCGTCACCTTTCCACAGGGCCTTAGCAATTACTGCGCATTGTTCACGCTCAATAACAACACCAACCATCCCGCCTCGATTTCTTTCACCGGCCCGGCAGCATCGGGGTTATCCAATTCACTCAACCAAACCACTTTTTCGCTCACCACCAATTCTCTCAGCTATCTGTCTCCTCCGATCAACACCCCAGCATTTCCCACCGGCGGAGTGTTCACCGTCAAATATGCCAATGCCACCAACCGCTTCAACTTGCTCAATCCAAATGCCTCAACTCAACAAATCATTCTTGTCCCCAGCGTCGTGCTGAGCGCTTCAAACGTCTTGAAAAAAATCAACTGGACCTGCAAGAACACCAGCGGCACAACCGTCACTCCGCCCGCCTTCATCAAAGGAATCCAAATTCGAGTTGATGGCTTCACCGGCCCGATTTATTCAGCTGGAGATTTTTCCGGCTCCATCCCTTCCACCACCAACAGCCACACCCTCACCCAAACTATTTTGTGGAGCAACGTCAAGGGCATCCAACTCAGCTTTAACGACACTCCTGGCAATCAATACGCAATCGAATTCGCTCATCTTCACGCCACCGCTCCGTTACTCAACCCAGTTAACTACCTCACAAACGGTTCTTTTCATTTCCGCCTCAGCGGCTCCCCCGGATTTTCCCACATCCTCCTCCGCTCCACCAACCTCACCACTTGGATCCCCTTCCTCACCAACTCAATTCCCGCCTCCGGGTTCCTCGACATCTCCGACCCCACCCAACCCGCCGCGCCCTGCTACTACCGCGCCCAAGTCATTCCCTGATCGCTCCTATACCGAATGCCGAAAGAAATTTCCGAATGGCAGAGGGGATTTTGGTTTGAGGCAAGGCGGAGGCCGCAGGCGCTATCTGAAAGATAACGACCAGGCCGACAACGCCGCCTCAAATCAAAAGCACCCTGTACCCGATGACTAAAGAATTTCCTCTTCCCCAAGGCCATGGCTTTTTCAGTCCCTAGTTTCATCAGGCTTATCGCCTCCTTTCATCCGGTTCTTTTCCCCATTCCGGAAATTAATTTTGGCATTCGGTATAATCCCACCCATCCCAAGCAGGATACTCATCAACCGCTCGATTCCATTTGTTGCCCATCCGCGCATCCGATAAGCTGCTTCTTTGTTTATGTTCAAGCTGTGCCGTTTCGCTCGACTCACTTTTGTCCTGCTGTTGTTTGCAGGTTTCTCCCGCTCCACCCACGCAACTCCCGACCTCCGTTTCGACGTCGTCTGGTTCTGTTGCCCCTGCTATCCCGACAACCACCTCTGCCAAACCCAGTTTGACCACCTCAACTTTTCCAGCCCCAATGGCCATTACCTCGCGATGACCACCGACGCCCATCGCGCCGAAGTCAACGCCGCCGGCAACGTCCTCGCCGGCTACTACAACACCCTCACCGACGGCTGGACCACCAACTCCGCCGCCCAAAAGGCCGCCCTCATCGACGACTACATCACCAGCGGATTCACCACCGGCCCCAAGCCCGCCTATCTCGTCCTGAACGAAATCTCCGCTGGCAACTGGCCCAGCGACGCCACCTACCGCGCCTGGCTCCGCGCTGTCGTTCACACTCTTAATACCACCTACGGTTACACCGTCATTCTCTACAGCCCCTTCCCGAATCCTGCCGCCAACAACGCCGATTGGCAGGCGCTCTCCACCGATTGCTACATCGCCGTCGAAAACTATTTGAGCGGACTCGCCATCAAGAACAACGGCTTCTCCCTCAGTTGGTGCCAAAGCCAATACCAAAGTTCCGTGACCAGCTACGCCAATCGCGGTGTGCCCAAGTCCCGGCTCATGCTCGGTGAACACTTCGGTCAAACCTCCACCGACCTCCCCGACGGCACGACCGTCACCTGGGGCCGCAACACCGCTTCATTTTCCGATTGGGACGCCGCCATCAACGTCCGCAGCCTCGCCGCCCGCAACGTCGGATTCCCCGGCTTCCTCAGTTACGCCTGGTATTCCGATACCATGCTCGCACCCGACCCCGACCTCATCCACTTTGAAGACACCTACGGCAGCAACTCACTCCCCACGAGCAATCCACTCACCCCGCCCTTCATAATCACGCAACCCCAAAGTCAGACCATCGCCCCCGGCGGCATCACGAGCTTCAGCGTTATCACCGCCGGCAACGCTGCGCTCGTGTTCCAATGGAAATTCAACGGTGCCAGAATCCCTGGCGCCACCAACAATTCCCTCACCCTCACCAATATCTCACCCGCGAACGCCGGCCATTACTCAGTCCTCGTCAGCAACACCGTCGGCACCACCAACAGCCTCAACGCCGTTCTCGATGTCAAAATTCCTGACCCACTCGCTGCCGATACCTTTGCTCCCGGCCTCACCCCTTACACCATCGGCTCCAACCTCGTCGGCCAAACCAACTCCTCTGGACGCTACTGGACCGCCGCCGGCCCCGTAGGCGCGAACATCTCCATCCTCTCAACCAACCTCACCATCCCCGGCCTCGCTCCCTCCACCGGCAACGCCATTCTCGTCGGCGCCTCCACCGGTCCCAGCGCCCGCTTTAATCTCACCAACGCCATCACCGCTGGCACGCTCTATTATTCCTTCGCCTTTCAAGTCACCGACCTCGGCCAGCTCAACACCTCCGGTGGATTCTTCGCCGGCTTCAACAACTCACTCGGCTCGCAAGGCACCACCCCCACCGTCATCGGCGCCGGAGTGCAAACCAAACTCGCCGCCAGCGGCTACAACATCGGGCTCAAGAAAGCCAGTTCCGGAAGCCTCTTCGACACCACCACCTACACCACCGGCCAGACCATCTTCGTCGTCGGCAGCTACACCCTCAACACCAACTCCGCCAGCGACGACCTCGCCAACCTTTGGATCAATCCCGATCCAACCACCTTCGGCGCCGGCCTCGCACCCGCCCCCACGCTTTCCACCACCTCTGGCACCGACATCACCGCCAACCAGATCGCCAGCTTCCTCTTCTTCCGCCGTGGCGACGCCAGCGCCACCCTCCAACCCGCCGCATTGATCGCCGACGAACTCCGCATCGGCACCACCTGGGCCAGCGTCACTCCGCCACTCAGCACCGCACTCATCCCCACCCTTTCCGTCACCCAGTTTGGGAACAACATCATCCTCTCCTGGACCACCAACACTCCCGCCTTCACCCTCGAATCAAACACCGCCCTCGACAACACTAACACTTGGACTCCGGTTCAAACCCCCGTCCAAACCTCCGGCAATCAGTTCATCGTCACCAACGCCATCGCCTCCTCCCCCCAGTTCTATCGCCTCCAAAAACAGTAATTCTGTTTTTAACTCCATCTCATAATTCATTCCGCACCCCACCCGCATACGCGCCCCACAATCCCAATCCCACCGCCAGCCTCGTTCTAATTGGTAGGGCGCACCTCTGGAGACTGTCTCAAAACTTGAATGTGTTTTTTGGGGGGAGCGTCCAAGAAAATGATGGCTCACGCGATTGCTCCTGATTACGGACAGCAGTTTATTTTCCCTCCAGCCTTGGAAGACTGGGTGCCCAAGGATCATCCGGCCCGCTTCCTGCGCGAGTTTGTCGACCAGCTCGATTTGTCATTGCTGGGTTTCGTCATGCCTTCAGCCACCGAAGGCCGTCCGCCGTATGCGCCCAGTCTGCTGCTCAAGATCTGGCTCTATGGTTATTTTCACCGCATTCGCTCCACGCGCAAACTGGAGGCAGCCTGCCGGGAGCACTTGTCCCTGCTCTGGCTGACTGGGCTGATTCAACCTGATCACAACAGTCTCTGGCGTTTCTGGCGTGATAACCAAAGGGCATTGCGCGAGATTTTCAAGCAAACCGTGCAGGTGGCCGTGCGAGCTGGCTGCGTCGGTCTGGCGTTGCAGGCTTTGGACGGCACGAAAATCGAAGCCTGCGCCGCCGGCCCCAGCAGTTGGAGCCGCGAATATATGGAAAAACTTTTGAGCGCGCTGGACGAAGCCCTGGCCCATACCGAGCTGGCTATCGTGCAGGAGGAGCGGGCACAACCGGGCTATCGTCTGCCAGCTGGCCTGGCTCTAGCGTCAGGCGTTGCGGGAACAAATCAAAGGCGGTCTGGCGCAACTGGCCGCCGACGGGCGCGCTTACTATCATCCCGTGGAGCCTGAGGCCCGGCGCATGAAGGTGGATGGCAAAAACCGCTTTGCCTATAACGCGCAAGCCCTGGCTGATGAGAAGACGGGCGTCATCGTGGCCTGTGAGGCCACCCGGCAGGAGACGGACGTGGAACAGTTGGTGCCGATGATTGAACAAGGACGTGAAAACGTTGGCATCGCCGCGTTGAACACCCTGACCGTGGCCGACACCGGCTACGGAGCAGGAGCCGATTTGCGGGCAGCGAGTGAAAAAGGTTTAAATGTGCTGGCTCCGCCCATGGAGGGCTCCTCCACGGCGGACCAACCCTACGCCACGCGTTACTTCCACTATGACGCCAAGGAGCGGACGGTCACCTGTCCCCAGGGCAAAAAACTGGATCACGAAGGACACACCACCAACAAAGGCCAGCGCGTTGAGCGTTATCGCTGCCACTGGCGCGATTGCCCGGTGCGGGCGCAGTGCACGCGTGACCCCAAGGGACGGCAACTGGAAGTGCGGCCCCACACGCCCCAGGTGCAGGCGATGCGAGAGCGTCTTCAAGAACCACCGGCCCGGGCACTCTGGAGCCAGCGGGGCCAGATCATTGAGCGCATTTTTGCCCAGATCAAACAACATGAGGGCTTCCGTCGGTGGACTGTGTGGGGACTGGCAGCAGTAAAAACCCAGTGGGCCATGCTGTGCGCAACCCTCAACCTGCGGGTGCTCTATCAAACCTGGCGGACAAAAAGGGGAACCCGGCCGGTGGGTGCACAAATGGCGGCTCGGCTGATGCGGCAACGCAAAAAGTGGGGCTTCGCACTCACAACCGCTACCCGGCATATGGCAGGACGAAGATCACCGTTAGCGTCTTCTACTTTCTTCGCCCGCTCCAACTCGAATCAAGCCTGTGCTAGCTAAAAACTTTTGAGACAGTCTCTCTGCGGGCGCCCAAACCTCGTCACCGATCTGAATCCCTCTCATACCGCGATACGCGTACGCGACCCAAGATCCATGACCTTTACTCATTTTATTTCTGTTCCGCAAAAAGAACCCATCCATTAATCTCCTCCTCAAAATGGGGGACAACTTTTCCATTCACCCACACGTCGGTCGCAAAACGCCAGCCAAAGGCGTCCATTTTTCTCCTACCACTACTAACATGATCTGGGTTACCGTGTGCACGACAAACCGTGAGCCATGGCTGACTCAACACATCGTTCTTGAGCATCTGGAAGTCATATGGCTGCACGAAGCCACCACGTGGCTTGTCAGTGATTATCTCCTCATGCCCGACCACATGCATTTCTTCTGCGCGTCAAGTGATCTTAACGTGACCATCGAAAAATGGATTGGATTCTGGAAGAGCCGTTTCTCAACCGAGATCAAAAATCCAGCATGGCGCTTCCAATCCGGCGGTTTTCACCACCGCATCCGTTCCGGCACCGAGTACCCAGAAAAGTGGAACTACATGATGCAAAACCCCATTCGCAAAAACCTCGTCGACCGTATCGAAGACTGGCCCTGGAAAGGCCGCATCCACGACATCCGCTGGGAATAATTTCCCTAGCCGAAGACAGAAGCAGAACCGCCCTGGCTTCTTAAAGCACTCTGCAACGCCAATCCCACCGCCAGGCATCGTTCTAATCGGTAAGGACGCGTTGCCGCGCGCTCCCTAAAAAGGCCCGCGATTCAATCCAACCCTCACCCGCTCCCGCGAATGCGCCCCACGGCTCCCACTCCCCCCGCCAGGCTCGTTCCAATCGGTAAGGATTGGTGCCCGTCTGGAAAGACCTGCTGCTCGCTCCCTAATAATGCCCGCGATCCGGTTCCACCCTTACCCGCTCCCGCGGATGCGCCCCACGATCTCACTCCCCCCGCCAGGCATCCTTCTCCCGCGGATGCGGCCCATGGCCCCCGATCCCATGCGCCAGCATTCCTAAGCAGCGCGTTGTGCCCCTTCTGGAAAAACCAGCGTCGCTTCTCCGACATCGCCCGCTGACCGCTCCATGCCCCCACCTTCCCATTACACCACATCAAGCGTATCTTGAATTGTTGCACAACAAAGAGAATCACCTATGAACATCAATTTCATCCGCCACTTCCTACTATGGTGCACAGTCATTAACTACTGCATCCTGCTGGTATGGTTCTTCGCCTTGATGTTCGCTCACGACTGCATTTATCGCTTCCACACGAAATGGTTCCGCCTGACACCTGAACAATTCGACACCATCCACTACACCGCCATGGCGGTATACAAAATAGGAATCCTCCTTTTCAACCTTGTCCCATATATTGTGCTTCTCATCATCATACACTGACAACCTGCGCCATACAAACCAAGCACCAGCTTGCCTTCTGCGTCAGGCGACATAGTCTAAGTGAAGTTGGAAAAGTTTTGGCAAGAAAGGCCATTCGGTGGCTTGCGAGTGGCTTTCGTCAAACCGTCATTCCAGCCCACATTTTACCCAGCTCACCAGGGATAAACGGCCACCTGCTTAAGGTCCGTAGGACCGGCATGTCTATAGAAGTAAATCCCAAAAGAGAATCCCCGCTTCGGCCCGGGATTTTAAACAGCTCAGCACCCGTAATCCGAAGCGGAACCCACCCGCGCATCCTCCGTTATATTTGCGAATACTTTACTCGCCTCACTTAGGCATCAACGAGAGTCGCCCATGAACATCGATTCAATACGCCACATCCTTCTATGGTGTACGGTCATTAACTACTGCGTGCTGCTCGTCTGGTTTCTTGTCTTCATTTTCGCTCACAACTGGATGTATCGACTCCACGGTCGATTATTTTGTCTTACAACAGAGCAATTCGACACCATCCACTACGCAGCCATGGCGGTATACAAAATAGTAATCCTTCTTTTCAACCTGGTTCCGTATATTGCGCTGCATATCGGCTAAGATGAGATCAAAAACTTGATTTTAATTACTTCCCGCCACACCATCCCCAACAAGTGTGGTGAAAAAATGTTCCAACTTTTGTCCATTCGGCCAATGGAAAGGAAGTTTGTTAATCTAGACATTCCGTGCTCATCCCCTCATGTAATCAACGGACCGCTGCCCAAATGCCAAGTTAATCTCTGCATGCGTACATCTCATGAAAACTGACCAGCGAGGCACTGCTACGATAAGGAAACGTTACGATGCTGGTACGGCGATCATCACCGTCGGTGTTCTGCTGGAGGAAGGAGAATTCAATCTCCGATCCCAGTTCGAGCAGCCCGTCGTTTTGGAGGCGACCCCGGAATGTTTGGCGTTGTATCCGAAGAGCCAGGCGTTATTCCTCTGTTGTGAAGGCTCAGCACAATCCGGTGTCTTATATGCGACACGAGGCTTTCGTGACCAATGCGGTTGTGTTGTGTTTACCAAGTTTCGTGGAGCCCAGTTGCCATCTGATTGCGGCATGGGTTTCGCAACGGCAGCGGCACTAGCCTGCCTTCGCGCTTTAGGCCAGCCCGAGCGAATCAACCAGATGGACATGGATGGCTGGCAGGAGATCTGAGTTATAATCTTGGAGACTAACACATGCGTCACGACACCTTCCCAACCTAATATTATTATGGGTTACATTCTACTAATGGTAACAGCGCTGACAGGGCTGATCGCGAGCATCGCATGTCACCTCATGGGTTGGCTACACGTTGAACCACCGTGGGGCAAGTCGGTGTTTATTCTCCACGTCGGGATCTTCGTTGTTTGGTTTCCGCTCGTCATTCTTGCCAACCGGACGATGCCGAAAGCGGGACGAAACAATATGAAACATCTGCTTGCCGTATTGCCCAAGTGGGTGCGCGTCGCTTGCGCTGTTCTGTTCGCTTACGCCATACTGCACTTCGTTTATTTTATTTATTGCACGCAACAGTATCCAAAGCACGGAGTCCCTTTTTACCTGGAGCTTCGAGGCTTCTCGGGCCACTGGATGATGTTTTACGGAATCGCATCCGCTGGCTTTGTCGCACTGGGCCGCCTGGCCCGGAAAAGCAAGAATGCCGAAGCTACAACCAACCGCTGTCCCGGCATGGGCGGCCGCATCAACACAGGACCAGACTAATATGATCTCAAAAGACCACGACCGCATCCTCGATTTCGCTCCCATCGGCATGTGGTGGGAAATTACCCAGTCCACGGCGGATTCGGACGGCAGATTTTTCGAGGCAATCAACGTGTTGGTCCCGGGTTTTGCTGGACCGCCGCTGCATATCCATCCACACGCGGAGGAAAGTTACCAGGTCCTCTCTGGCACACTGGATGTCTGCGTTGCTGGTCAATGGCGGGAGCTGAAGCCTGGGGAATCCATCACTGTGCCGGCAGGAACACCACACACCCTGAAAAACGCCCACACAGAAGAAGTGCGACTGCTAAACGTGCATAAACCGGCGCTTGGTTTTGAGCGTTTTTTCCGCCGGTTCCACGCGCTGGTGTCTGCGGGAAGATTGAAACTTCCCCCGAAGGACTTCGGCTCGCTTGTGTTGGTTTCGATGCTGTTTGTGGATCATGAGCAGGAAATCAAATCCGCAAAACCGCCCCACAATATGATGAGAGTTCTGGCTTTCATCGGCAGACTCATGGGCTATAAGCTGCCGCAGTGAACAGCTGGCTCATCAAGCATGCACAGGTGCTGAGTTCGGACGACCAGTAAAATCGAGTGTGGAAGCCGCGTGTTGAATAGCCTCTCGCCATTCCACCTTAACATCTTTCCCTACTCATTGATTGGGCAAACGCTGATGCACCTCCAACCAATAATCGAGTAAAATTTTCAGGCAACGGGAGAGTTCATCCAGGTCACCGGTCTTTACGACATACGAGTTCGCACCCAGGCTGTAAGCTTTGGCGATATCATCCTTGCGATCCGAAGAGGTGAACATCAATACCGGCAAATCCAAAAACTCCGGCTGCTGGCGTATCCACTGAAGCACCTCCAACCCGTCCACTTTTGGCATTTTGATGTCGAGCAACACCAGGTCAGGAGCTTCTGAATTCTTGGTCAGGACAGTGGGCAGAACGCGTTTAAGATAGGTTAGGGCCTCTTCTCCATCCGTGGCCACGTCCAACACATGCGGTTGCCCCACACCGTTTAGAGCGATCTTGAGCAAAACCACATCGTCATCCCTATCTTCCGCCAGCAGAATTCGTTTCATCGAATGTTCGAATATACAGCTGTCAATAAGAGAAAAACAAGGACCTACGAAGGATATTAAAAAGGTGAGTTCGCGCGGTTAGACCGTACTCCACAAAGAATGTCATTTATGGAGGCCGTCGCAGCAGGCTCCGGGCGCGCTTTCCTATCCTTCTTCCCCATCCAAATGGGGCCATGATGGATGCCAAAGTCGGGAAAATTGCACGAAGCGTGCCGATTGGCTCGAGCCTCCATTTCTTCAGGCCCAAAGGGCCGGCTTTATCTTAGCCCAGGTCGGAGCCGCAGGCGCAGGCCTGGGAACACGTTCCCCTAAAAAAACCGCTTCGACCCACGATGCCAACTTTCAACTCCCGCCATCCGAAGCGGAACAGGATGGCGCAATCCCCGCTTTCCGGGTCGCAGCATTCTCACCTGCAAGTCTCCAACCCAACAACCCATGAGCGTCCTTCGACCCGCACTACAGCCACTTGCCGGACTTGTGCAGATACCATTGGCAATGGGAGAAGGCCGGGGTGAGGGAAGATGCGCCCGGACTCCGCGCCGCCTCGATTGACTCCCACGCCCCCCAACCGATGAGGCGGCCAATAGCTCGCTCCGTTTCCAACATTCATTTTTGAGAAATGTTATAAATGCCACGTTGTGGTCTGTAAAATATAGTGTAATCATCTCGTAACCAGCTTACTTATCCGCCACATAGACGGTATACGCACACCGCTTGGCATTGGCATGCATCTTCGCCGGAACCGCTTCAACCCTTAAACCCGTTCTCGCGAGATGCTCAGCAAAAATACGGTCCGCACGGGCAGACCAGAACGCAGCTCGTCCCCCGGGCTTAAGCGCAGCCGCGATTCTTTGCAACCCCGTCCGGCTGTACAGCCGCGCATTCTGCTTGTGCACCATGGCGCTCGGACCATTGTCGATGTCCATCACCAGCGCGTCATACTTTTCCCGCCCTGCCCGCGCCAGCACCTCCCACACATCTTCCACCGAAACTCTCACCCGGACATCATCCAACAAAGTCCCGTTCACATGCGCCAAAAATTTCCGGTTCCACTCCACCACTTCAGGAATCAACTCCACCACTTCCACCCCGGCTTCCGGCCCCGTCTGTTTCAACACACTCTTCAAAGTGAACCCCAGGCCCAACCCTCCAATCAATATGCAAGGTGCCGCCTGCCCAATCAATCTCGCGCAGGCCAACTCTCCCAGCGCGAGCTCCGAAGCCGCGATCGTGGAATTCATCAGCTCCTGCCCGTTCAAGCGGATGCAATAATTCCCATCATGCTCGTATAGGATCAGCCGTGCTCCGTCAGGGGTCGTCGTTTCTGCAATTTTTATTTGTGGTTTCAAAGTATGGTCCGAACAGGACAGTTATCTCACATCACGCTTTTCCTGTCACGGTGTGCGTAATTGATAGAAACGCCGCAGGTAATTCGTCGCCGCTGGATCTGTAAACTCAAACCGTCCGGCTGAAATTTGCGTGGCCGTCCCCAGTGGCGTCCAGTCGGTCAGGTTCGTGGAAACATACGTGCTGCCGCTCTGCCCGCTGCTGTTGCTGTTGCTGTAAGCAAACTGAAATGCGCCATTGCTCAGTTTTTTCATACCGGTCAGCAACACCATGATCGGCGGCGGCAACGGCGTCACCTCCGCCCACGTCCTGCCGATGCGTAATTCATCAGCCACCATCGCAGCTGGCTCTGTGGTTGCGCGTTGCAGGAATACAAAGCTCGCAATCTGGTTGGCTGTGATGTCGGAACCGTTGGTGGCCACCAGCATAGCTGCTGGTTCTGCAGTCGCCGCCAAGTCCGCCTCACCCGGATTGATCCATAGTTTCGAAATGTCGTCGCTCGTTGTCGCCGGGTTGAACGTGTAAGAGCCCACGATAAACAATACCTGGTTCGTCGTGAAAGTGCGCGGGTCCCACACCCAATCGCTGGCAACCGAGGAATTTTTTGAAACCCCCAGATTAAATCCATCATTGGTGGCGCGCATGTAAAGGCGCGTTCCCACCACCGTCGGCTGGTTCGCCTGGGCACCAATCGAGTTGTTAAACCCGGCGAGGAATGTTCCCGCGGAGGACAGGCCATTGGTATCCAACACCTGCAAGGCAAACGAATAGTAGAGTGTCCCACTCGTAACCGGCATTCCCGCTGGCATGGAAAGGCGCACGCTCTTGCCCAGGCCGCCAAACCGGATGCTGTTGCCCGCCGCCGGCATCAACCCCGGCACCATCAGGCTGTTGGTCTGCACGATAATGAATGGTCCGACCGTGCCCGTGCCGATGTCAGACCACCCCAGGTAGTTCCCACCAATCTGCCCGCCCAGGTCCAACCCGGCCGCATAATCGAAAGGTTCATAAAACGGTAACGGATAAATCACCGTCAATGTAGCCGGTATGCTGAGCACGCTACCCGCCACGTTGCTGACCACCACGCTGTAACTCCCGGCATCGACAGAACTGATTCCCGTTAATGTCAGCGTCGGCGCGCTCGCTCCGGAAATCACGCCGCCATCCACGATGTTCGAACCGTCCTTTCTCCATTGGTAAACCAACGGACTGGTGCCGTCCGCCGTCACGCTGAAACTGACCGTTGTTCCTGCATAGTTTGCCCGGCTTTGAGGTTGTCCATTGATCGTGGGACTCTGACTTGCCAGCACAGAGAGAGTTGCCGTGGGAGCACTCGTCACGCTGCCGAACCCCGTGACCACCACATCGTACCCCGCGGCATCTGAGAGTGAAATATTGGTCACCATCAGGCTTGGCAGGCCCGCACCGAAAACATTGCCACCATCGGTTAGATTGAAACCGTTCTTTCGCCATTGGTACGTCAGCGGACCGGTGCCATCCGCTGTCACGCTGAAGCTGGCCGTTGTTCCCACGCTGTTCGTCCGGCTCTGCGGCTGAAACAGGATCGTCGGCGGTTGATTGGTCTGGGAGAAACGATAAACATGCACATCAAACGGCGCGAATACGTCCTCAAACTGCCCGTTCTGTGCCGCGACCACCCGGGGTGACTCGTAAAGAACCTCTCCTTTGAGGGCCCATGATGGCAGCCCGCTGAAGGTAACATTCGTCACCGTTCCTTCCCGCTTGCTGGCCAGAATGTACAAGTACGGCGGCACCTCGCGCACACAGTACTCCACATCGGGCGCCGTCGTTCCGCTCATTGTAATCGGCAAAGTGGAATTCGTGGCCACCAAGGCTTGTGCGAGCACATTGTGATCGCCTAACTGCTGGACCACTGGCTTGAGCACGTCGTTCCAAAAGGTCCAGTTCCACCCAAGCGGCGCATCCTGTGTATTCAACGTGGCAGCGATGTTTCCGCCGAAGTACACCAGGCCGCGCGCACCGTTGATGATTGCCTGATACGCCATGAAGCGCTCCTGCGTGTAAGTCGGGAAGATCAGCGTCTTGCTCGGCGGCGTAACCCCGCTCCACGCGATTTGCTCAATCATCCAATACTCCTTCCCACCCGCCGCCACCAGCGACAAAAACTCCGTCCAATCCCCCACCATGCTGATCTCCTTATTCGGGAGCAGTGAATGAGCGCCGGGCGGGATGCTCACTGGATAAATATCCAACGCCAGGATGTCCGCCGCCGCATTGTATGGTTGCAGGTCGGGCACAGTCCCGCGCGGGGCGTGCGTTTGCACCACCGGATGATTGGCATCCTCCTGCTTGGTGACCTCATACCCTCGCTGCAAATCCGCCTCCGATACCCCGGCCCACCAGGACTCATCGAAATTCTTCCACAAACCCAGCGCCGGATGATTTCTAAATGTATCCACCACATTGCGCAGGCTCGCCGGGGTATTCGTATCGGTGGCGGAAAACCTGGACAGTTCTCTCAAATTTACCCAGCAATACATCCCGTGTTGCGCCGCCCAATCCAAGGCCGCCTGCTGGTCGCTGATCACCTGGCTGTCCCAGTTATTTGTCTGCGTGATGCGAAACAGGACCGCGCCGGCATCACGCAGTTCCTGCAGCGCGTCGTTCCCGCTGGAGGTTTTGCCATAGGTCGGCGGACCGGGTGAAAACCCGATTGCAAACACCTTTCGCCCGTTGATCATCAGTACCTGGTTCGCATCGACCGCCACGACGGACCCCGTCTGTGCCGTCGCCGCCAGGGCCATCATCCATGTCAGGAACGCCCCGAGCCACAGCAAAATCTGCGGTGTGTTGCAAAGGTTGTTCAATCGGCAGAAAGCCGGGCTCCTCAGGCTGCAGATTGATCTCAAGGGTGCAATAAATCCCAATGTAACAAGCCAGACCACCGGATCAACTTATAACTCCCTTCGGACGGATGTCTCAAAGAACGTATTGTTTCCCCAATTCCTTGATTGGCTTTCAACGGAGGCAGCTTGATGAATTCTCACGGCAACGCGGCGAACTGGTTAAATCCAAGCCACCGATGCAGGCACTCCGCCATTTCAATCAGTTCCGTGATCGTGCTCGGTTTTACCAGATAGCCATTGGCTCCCAAATCCAATGCCAGTTCAATATCGCGCTCCTGGCTCGAAGCCGTCAGCACAAAAATGGGAAACCGCTTCAATCTTGGCTGTTGTTTCAGCCAGGTGAGCACTTCAAAACCATCCTTTTGTGGCATGTTCAAATCCAACAGCATGGCAGTCGGAAATGGAAATCGATCGCGATTCCCATAAAGGCCTTCCCCTTTCAAGTAGGCTATGGCTTCCACCCCGTTCTTTGCTCGCTGCAACTCATTCTGATAACCGGCTTTTTTGCACGCAATTTGCATCAACCTTACATCGTTATCCATATCCTCCACCAGCAGGATGATCGGATTCGCCGGGAATGTTGGCTCAGTTGTCATGGTTGAAGGGTGCAGGAGCAAAATGGCATTGCTTTTATTGCTCAGATTGTTGGCAATTCGATCCAAAAGCGGCTGCCCTTTCCAGGAGTCGATTGCACTCCCACCGAACCTCCCATGCGCTCCACCCCCTTTTGAACAATCGCCAGCCCAATGCCGGTGCCAGGGTATGATGAGGTGGTATGCAACCGTCTGAAAATCTGGAAAAGTTTGTTGGCATTCTCCTGGGTGATTCCAATTCCATTGTCCTCCACCGATAAAATCACGGTTGCGCCACGAACTTCAGCCCAAAGGCGCACCTGCGGCGACACGCCGGGAGCCACAAACTTCAGGGCATTACTTAACAGGTTGGTGATGACCTGGCCCAGGGTCGAAGCATGTGCCCGCACCTTGGGCAGGGGACCCACTATTTCAATCTTTGAGTGCTTATCTTGAATCTCCATTTGGTGGCGGGCGACCACCTCCTCCACGAGTTGCCGCAAGTCCACCGGTCCCAAATCAATTGTTTGGCTGCCAATTTTCGCGAACGCCAGCAGATCCGATAGCAGATGGTCCATGAACCGGGCGGAGGCTTCGATGCGTGCAGCAAACTCACGACCTTCCTCATTCATGGCAGGGCCGTGCTCGGTTACGAGCATGTTCGCGAAACCTTGCATGGCCCGCAGTGGCGAGCGCAGGTCATGCGCAATCGAATAAACGAACGATTCCAACTGGCTCTCAGTTTTCTTTTGGTCGGTGGCATCTTGAATGCATAAAATAATTTTTCTGAGATGATCCAGACGGCAGGCATCGAGCAGCATGATTCGCGGCCCGAGATGTGGAAATTTGTGACTTACCTCAAAGTTTTTGACTGCCGTGTTTCCCGGCAGTATCTCGTCCAGCAGCCTGCGCAATTCAGGAATATTCCACTGGCCATTGCCCAGATCATAAATCAAGGAGCCTTCGGTTTCAGTGGGGGATACCTGGAAATGTCTGCAGAAGGCGTCGTTCGCCATCTCCACTCGCAATTCCTCATCAAGAACCAGCAGCGGCGGCACGTTCTCCACAATGGCTTGAACATATTCATGCGCCTTTTTCACCTCCTGCTCGCTGCGCTTGAGCGCATTGACATCCACCAGCATCACCACCGCGCCATCAATTTTGTTATCTAAAGTTAAATAAGGCCGGATCCGCAAGGAATACCACCTGCCTGCCTTATCCTGGATTTCCCGTTCCCGCACGCTAACCGTGTCGATCACCTCGCGCACCACGGCTTCCAGATCAGGACAATCCAAATTGTGCCGGACGCTCCCCAGGGGACGGCCGGCATCGGTGGCCAGCAGGTTAAACATCGCTTCAGCTTCGGGCGTGAAATGCCGGATGTTCAAATCCCGGTTGAGCACGAGGATGGCGGTGTGGATGCTGACATGCAGGTTTTTCAGGTCGCTGATGAGCCGGTTGAGCTGCTCGTTGCGACTGACCATCTCTTCGTTGATGGTCGTCAGTTCCTCATTGCTGGATTCGAGTTCCTCCTTGGAAGTTTCCAGTTCCTCATTGATGCTTTGCAACTCTTCATTGGCGGATTGCAGCTCTTCGCCCGCGGCTTGTTGATCCGCGGTTGCTGCTTCGTATTGCTCCTGAAGTGACTGGAGGTATTCACGGGTTTCCGTCAGTTCTTGTTCCAGTTCTGCCCGGCGCCGGGATTGTTGGCCGGCTTTGGCTTCTCTTCTGCCGCTTTGACCGCTCTTGGCGGGAGACAAACCTCCTTCCACCGGGAGGGCCTTCGGTGACGCTGCCTGACCGGCATCAAACAACACCAGATAACACCGGCGCTTTAGGTTTTTAAGCGGGATGACTTCAATCGCCACTGTGCAGTCATTGCCGTTTTCCTTGAAGCGCACCCCTTCCTGGCGCATTGTTTTATTCTCCTTCCGGGCCCGGTTGACGGCTACCCGTAAGGGCGGCACCAAATCTTCACGCGCCATCTTCAACAGGTCAAAGACAGGTTTGCCGGTAGGCGGGTTTAAGTACGTTCCGGTCTGCCCCCGGAATTGAATGATTTGAAATTCGGCATCGATTAAAACTGAGGGGGGAACAAAACGGCTGGCCGCGAGTCGATCGGCTTCACGCTGGGCGCTGAGTTCCGTCTCTGCGGCTTCGCGTGGAATGTCTGCTTTCAAGTTGGAATACATCCTTTTTTCGATGGGGCGGTTGCGGGTAGCGGGCGGGTGGAATAAGGGCGGTGATCCCGAAGTCCTCGCAAACACCTTCTGCTTTTTGTCCACCGGCTCGAACAGATGGGGGAAAGACCCGACTGATTCGGAAGCTCCGAGGATCAGAAAGCCCTCCGGCTTCAAGGCATAATGGAAGGTGGGGATGATTTTTTTCTGCGGTTCAGGATCCAGATAAATCATCAGGTTGCGGCAACTGATGAGGTCCAACCGCGAAAAGGGCGGATCTCCGATCACGTTGTGCCGTGCGAAAACACACCTTTCCCGCAGCGCCTTGCTGATGCGATAACCTCTCGCCTCTTCCACAAAGAAGCGTCCTAGCCTCTCTGGCGAAACTCTCTCCAATAAACTTTTATCGTAAAGCCCTCTCCGCGCAAACTCCACTGCCGTTTCATTCAGATCAGTGGCAAAAATTTGAAATTGCGGGGCATGGGCGGCATTCTCAGCAAACTCAGTAAACGCCATGGCCAATGAATAAACCTCCTGGCCCGTCGAGCAGCCTAACACCCAAAATCGCAGCGTCGGATCCCGATCGCCCTGGCAGAGCCTGGGAAAGACCACCTCTTTCAACGTTTCAAACAGTTCAGGATTGCGAAAGAAACTGGTTACGCCAATTAACAGGTCGGTATAAAGCGCACTCAGTTCCTTGGGATTCTCCCGTAGAAATAACACATACTGCTCCAGGGAGTTCTGCCGGTTAAGCACCATGCGCCGATGAATCCGCCTTAAGATGGTGGTTGACTTGTAAAAGGAAAAATCGACCCCGCAATCCTTGCGCAACAGCAATAGAATCTTCTCGTAATGTTTATCATCCTCGGAAGATAGCTGGTCAGGCGTCCGCAAAAGCAGTTGATTTCCACCGCGCTTCCCAAAGGCTGGCACTGGCTTTTTGGCTTTGCCGTCCGATTTAAGTCCGGGCGCGTTTGCCACATAAGGATGCTTGGCAAGCCGGACGAGTTCTTCAGCAATGCCTCGGGCTGAAAGCGTAAAATCCACACATTGGGCCGCTATCGCACTGCGCGGCATGGAATCGTACTTCGCTGAACTATCCTGCGCAAAAGTAATGCCTCCTTCCGCCTTGATCGCTTCCAAACCCATGGTCCCATCCGTGGCGGTGCCTGACAGCACCACGCCTATGGCACGCTCTTGCTGGGCTTGCGCCAGGGATTCAAAGAAAAAATCGATGGAATGATGCGGAGCCGGAGACCCTCCGCGCGGTTGGAGCCTCAATCTCCCTTCAGAAATTCCCATGTCAGTGTTCGGTGGAATCACATAAACATGGTTCCGTTCCACTGCCATGTCGTTGCCCGCCTGGTTGACCGGCATCGACGACACTTTGGCCAGCAACTCCGTCAACGCACTCTCATGCGAAGGGTCCAAATGCTGCACCAGAACGAAAGCCATGCCTGTGGTGGCAGGTAAAGCCTTAAGCAGTTCGATAAACGCCTCCAAACCACCCGCCGACGCGCCGATGCCAACAATTGGAAAGGATTTCGCTTCTTCCGCTGCCTGTAGTTTCTCGGTTTTAGCCACAACAGGATCACTTTGGGTACGATCCGCTGTTTTCACGCTCGCGGAGGAGCTTTTGGCCGTGGTGGCGCGAGTACCTTTCATGTAATTATGACCTACTATTACATTCCATTTCCGAAGCCCCGACCGTGAATGCAAGGCCTGCCCTTACAAGATGATAACTTCAGTGAATCAATTACGCCAATAAATTGCAAGGCAAATGGGGACCCGGAGTCTTGGTATCGATCCAAAATTGGATGCGCCGGGGAGGAGATAATGAACTCCCTTGCCGTCGGCCGGAGGAACGTGCCTTACTAATCTCCACCACTGGCTAAGTAAAGACAGTATCATTGACCCACACCGGCACATCGGGAAACAATGGCATGCCGGGAGCATTTGCATACGACAGGAGGGATTTTGGTTTGAGGCAAGGCGGAGGCCGCAGGCGCTATCCCTAGATAGGGACCAGACCGACAACGCCGCCTCAAATCAAAAGCACCCTGCACCCAACGACCAACGAGGTTCCTCTTCCCCAAGGCCATGGCTTTTTCAGTCTCCACTTTCATCAGGCTTATCGCCTCATTTCATTCCGGTTCCTTTCCCCATTCCGGAAATTAATTTTGGCATTCGGTATAACAAGCTCAAGGCGGAATTGTGAGTAGGTTGCTTGCTTTAACCAAGCCATCTTCAGGTACAAATCACTTGACAATGCCCTCGATCCACCATTACCGTTTCGGCTCCTAACTCCGACCCTCGCAAAAGCCCTTGACGCAGTTTTCTTGCGCCACAACGCAATAATAACAGAACCAGAAGGAAAGGAAAACCTCATGAAAAAATCACTCCACCCTTTCAGCACTCCACCCCTCAAGGACGTGGAAACAACCCTGATTGCGGTCAATCGCCTGGGAAGCAGGAATACGACTTGGATGTCGCTGATCACCGCCAGCTTGGCGCTGGCCTTTGGTGCCGGGCATGCCCAGGCACAACGACCGCTTGGGATCGATGTCTCCTCCTACCAGGGCGCTCCCAATTGGTCGAGCGTCCGGGGCGGGGGCGTTGTATTTGCGTGGGCAAAAGCCACCGAAGGCACGACTTTTAACGATGCCGATTTCGTCTTCAACCAGAACAACGGCAAAGCCGCCGGCGTTTTGATGGGCGCCTACCATTTCGCCCGCCCGAATCAAGCCAGTCCCGGCGCCGAGGCGGGTCATTTCTGGAATGTGGCGGGCGCGTTCATCCAGGCCGATGGTAGGACGCTGATGCCGACGCTCGATTTCGAAGTTTTTAGCGGTGTCGTGGGTGCCGGCAGCTACTCGGACTGGGCCAACCAATGGTGCAACATCGTCAGAAACGATGCCGCCGGGCAGAACGTATCGATAAGACCCGTCATCTACACCAGCGCCTGCAGCGCCTGCAATTTTGACGGCAGCGTGTCACAATGGATTCCATGGATCGCCAATTACAACGGTCAAAATCTGTATTCCGGCAATCCCTGGAGTGCTTGCACCAGTTGTGAACGCTGGGGTGCAGGTGTCTGGGATTGTTGGCAGGTCAGTTCCAGTGGCGCGATCCCGGGCATTTCGGGCAACGTCGATTTGGACACGTTCAACGGCAACACCTCCCAACTGATTTCGGTCATGCTCGCCACTTCGAGTTGCAACCTGTCTTTGGTCGGTGGCGCCATCAGAGCGAAGTACGATTCCCTGGGCGATTGCAATTCGTTCCTCGGCTACCCCACCACCGGGGAACTGGGCACGCCTGATGGTGTCGGCAGATACAATCATTTCTCAAACGACGGCTCGATCTATTGGACGCCGCAAACCGGTGCCTGGTCCATTCATGGATTGATTCAGGATCACTGGGCCAGCCTCGGTTGGGAAACCAGCCCGCTCGGTTATCCTACCACGGATGAAACCGGCACGCCTGATGGCCTCGGACGCTTCAACCATTTCTACAACATCGCGAACGGCGACACGGGCTCGATCTACTACACAGCGCAAACCGGAGCCCAGTCACTTCATGGCAACATCCGCGCGCACTGGGCAAGCCTGGGCTATGAAACCAGTCCGCTTGGCTATCCCACTACCGATGAAACCGGCACGCCTGATGGCCTCGGACGTTACAACCACTTCCACAACCTGACGACTGGCGTCGCCGGCTCCATCTACTGGACACCCCAAACCGGTCCCTGGGCAATCTACGGCGCCATACAGGACCACTGGGCCAGCCTCGGTTGGGAAACCAGCCCGCTCGGTTATCCCACCACGGATGAAAACAGCACGCCCGATGGCATTGGCCGCTACAATCATTTCACCAACCTCGTGAGTGGCGTTGCCGGCTCCATTTACTTCACACCCAACTACGGTGCCTGGGCCATCTACGGCGCCATTCACACGCACTGGTCCAGCCTCGGTTGGGAAACGAGCGTCCTGGGTTATCCTGTGACCGACGAAACGAGCACACCCGACGGCGTTGGTCGTTACAACCACTTCAAGAATCCCCACCTGAATAACCAGGACGGCTCCATCTACTGGACACCTTCCACCGGAGCCTATGAAGTCCACGGCCCCATCCGCACCTACTGGGCCAATGCCGGCTGGGAAAAAAGCACACTCGGCTATCCCACCAGCGACCAGTTTACAGTGAGCGGTTCAACCAACCTCGTGCGAAACAATTTCCAACATGGCACGATAACACTCAATACCACCACCGGCGTGGTCACCTCTCCGTAATCATTCAGACCGTACTCCAAAAAGAATGTCAAAAAAGGGGTTGTGCTCTGATGGGAAAACAACCCGTGATGGCAATCCGCGCCATCATGCCCAATCAACCATGCGCTGCCAGACGTAGTCACCCTCTCCCTTTGCGCATGGGAGAGGGCGGGGTGAGGGAAGATGCGCCCGGGACTCCGCGCCGCCTCGGGTGACTTCCACGCCCCCCAACCGATGAGGCGGCCAATACCTCGCTCCGTTTCCGACATTCATTTTGAGAAATGTTATAACATCATCACAGACACAACCGCGGCGGCGGCGCAGCCAAGGTTCGTGTGAGTCGAGCAGGAAGTGCGAAGCCAAGGTTGCGACCGCCGTGCTGCAACGAATCTCAATTTAGGGGTCTAGCCAAAATAAAGTTGTCTTTTATGGCGCAGGGATTTTGGTCGCTGGCGAGGCGCGAGCGACGAACATACCCTGCCCATGGGTCTGTAAGGAGCGAGCAACGAAGCCAGCGGCCAAAAGACCAAGCCAGAATGGGCAAAATTATTTTGGCTAGACCCCTTAAACCTGGCCAGGTGTTTGAATGTGGGATCGTCAAATCGGCTGTAGAGGAAACCGAAAATCCATCAACCCTGGCGAGTCTTTTTCAAGCACGTAGACAGCACTTCCTCGCTCTGCAAAAAGTGGGTGACCAGTTCAAAGCGGAATTGTGAGTAAGTTACCTGTATTACCAAAGTCAATTGTCAAGCACAAAATTACTTGACCGTGTCCTTTGGACCCATCTAGCATTTTGCCCTAGCTCCCCCGTCTTGCGATGTGCCTTCAGGCATATTCGCGCAAAAATCACGGTGGCAGAAACAAACCACATGAAAACAATATTCAAACCCATTAACAATCCTCCTCCCGCTTCGATTGAAACAAACCTTGTTACGATGAATCGCCAAGGAAGCAGAAAGAGGATTTGGAGGTCGATGTTGGCAACCGGGCTGACCCTGGCCTTCAGCGCCGGCCTTGCCCAGGCGCAACGCCCGATTGGCATCGACGTCTCCTCCTACCAAGGCTCGCCCAACTGGTCGAGCGTCAAGGCTTCCGGTATTTCGTTTGCCTGGGCCAAAGCGACGGAGGGTGCCAACACAACCGATGGATCTTTCACCTACAACCAAAACAACGGCAAGGCCGCCGGCGTTTACATGGGCGCCTATCATTTCGCCCATCCGGAACTGAACAGCCCCAGCGCAGAGGCCGCTCACTTCTGGGCCGTCGCCGGTCCTTACATCAAGGCGGATGGCAAAACGGTCATGCCAGTGCTCGATTTTGAAGTGTTCAACGGCGTGGTCGGCGCCAGCAGCTACTCGGACTGGGCCAACCAATGGTTCAACGACATTTTGAACGACGCTTCCGCGGCTGGCATTGCGGTCAAACCCGTGCTTTACACCAGCGCCTGCAGTGCCTGTAACTTTGACGGCAGCGTGGCCAAGTGGATGAACTGGATCGCAGATTACAATGGCCAGAACCCGCAGAGCAGCACTCCTTGGACCGTCTGCGGCGGCTGCAACGTCTGGGGCGGCTGGAATGCCTGGCAGTACAGCGATGCCGGCTCCATTGGCGGAATTTCGGGCGGTTGTGACGTGGATGTATTCAATGGCTCCATGTCCAGCTTCGTCTCCGCGATGGTCATTGGCAGCGTCCAATCCACCCCTGCTTCCGGTTACTCTGTCGGCCCCATCGCCATGAACACCGATGGCACGCTGGAAATGTTCGCGGTCACCAGTGGCAACACTGCGGCTCATGAATATCAAAACAATCCCAACGGCAGTTGGACCGCCCTCTTCAACATGGGTGGCATCACCGCGGTACCCGGCGTGGCCGTGGCCAGAAACCCGGATGGTCGTCTGGAAATCTTCTGCGTGAACAGTGCTGACAAGAAGGTTTATCACAACTACCAGAATTCGCCGCACTCATCCTGGAGCGGCTGGTTCGCTCAGAATGCAGTGGGTGTGACCAATCTCAACGCCCTCACCAACGCCGATGGACGTCTGGAGGTCTTCGGCATCGGCTCCAATGGCGACATCTGGCACAATTATCAAAACACCCCCGGCGGCGCCTGGAACGGTTGGGTGGATCATACCGGAGCACACTTAAAAGCCGGCTATGCGGCAGCCAGGAATGGTGACGGTCGCCTGGAAGTCTTCGGCGTCGGCGACAACGGCCATGTCTGGCACGATTGGCAAACCAGCGCCGGCGGTGCGTGGAACGGCTATGCCGACATGGGCGGAGCGGGCATGAATCCCCGCCTGTCGGTCGGCCAAAACGCAGACGGACGCCTGGAACTCTACGGCCTCGGCAGCAATGGCAACGTCTGGCACAACTATCAGGTCATCGGCGGCGGCGGTGCGTGGAACGGTTGGGGTGACATTGGCGGATTCGGAACCGGCGCGAAGCCCGGCATGGCCGTTGGCATCAACCCGGATGGACGCCTGGAAGTTTTCGGCGTCACCACTGCCGGCGTCGTCTGGCATCGCTACCAAAACGTGGCGGGTGGCAGCTGGACCCCGTGGTATAGCCTGGGCGGCAGCGGCCTGGATTCCCAATTGATGGTGGCCAACAACGCGAACGGAGCCCTACAGATCTTCGCCATCAGCGGCACTGACCTGGCCATGTGGACCAACTACCAAACCACCCCCGGTGGTGGCTGGAACGGCTGGTTCAGCATGGGCAACGCGGGTGCCAAATTCTACTACGGCCAGCCATAATCCAAAACCATGAGCAAAGCCCGCGCAAGCTCCTCAGAGTTTGCGCGGGTTAAATTTTTTCAGCCAGGTGGTCTTGGCTTGGATCGATAATCACCAACTCCTCAAGGCTTCAAGTAAAGATACAACGTCTGAGTCTGGCCACTTCCTCCCCCGCTGCTTTGACTTTGACCGGTGCTGTAGCTGAACGTGTCATTGAAATAAGTCGTGGAATTGTAAATCCCGCCAAAGATCAGCATCTCGCTGCCCGTCCAAACGGCTGAATGCCAGTTCCGCGCCGAAGGCTCACCGGTGGTTATCATCGCCGTCCATGAATTGTTGGACGGATTATACCTCGCCCCATCATTCAAGGAACCAAAGTTGTATCCGCCCCAGATAATCATCTCGTTCCCGGTCCACGCCCACGAGTGTCCGAACCGTGGCCCCGGCGCGCCGCTGCTGCTCATCGCCGTCCAACTGTTGTTCGCCAGATTATATCGCGCACCATCACCCAAATAGCCGCTGGCACCGTATCCACCCCAAATCAGCATCTCCGTTCCCGTCCATACCGCTGCCTGGTAAAAACGTCCCACCGGCGCACCGGAACTTGAAATCGGCGTCCACGTATTTGCGCTCGGGTTGTATCGCGCTCCGGAGTTTAGAAACGCCCCGTCACCATTCGAACCGCCCCACACGATCATCTCGGTACCAGTCCACACCGCCGTGTGAAAATAACGTGCCACCGGCGCATTGGCCGTGGCCATCGGCGTCCAGGTGTCGGTGTTCGGATTATACTTCGCTCCATCTCCCAGGTAATGGGTGCCGTTGTTATTGTATCCGCCCCAAATAATCATTTCCGTGCCGGTCCAAATCGCGACCGGCGCATCGCGTATCACCGGCGCTCCGCTCGTGGTGACCGACGACCAGGTGTTCGATGCCGGATCATACATCGCCCCATCATTCAAATAAATGCCGTTATCATAGCCGCCCCACACAATCATTTTGCTCCCCGTCCATACCGCCACATGAAATTGCCGCGGTGCCAATCCACTCGCGGGCAGCGGCATCCAGGTTTGTGTGGAAGGATTATAACGTCCTCCATCGCTTAGGTAGTTGGCGTTGATGCCACCCCACACAATCATCTCGCTGCCAGTCCAAACCACCGTATGCCCCCAACGAGGTTGCGGCGCATTATTATTCGACCGCTGATTCCACGCCTCTGCTCCCGACGTGGGAGGCGGCGAATTTGAGACCGCACCAGCGATCTGCCCGACCATTTGATAACCGGCATTCAGCAAATTCGCTGCTGCAGCGGATGTTGAAAGAATGATGCCACCGCTCGGAACAGCGCTCTGGCCGCTGGCCTGCAAATTGTCCACAGCTGCTCCGGGAGCAAGGTTCCCGGAACTCACCGCATTGCCGGAAAGTTTCGCAGATGTAATCGCGCCATCCGGCACCGTGGCGGCTACGCTGGCATTCGCCGCAGTCATGGCATAGCCAACCGAGGCGAGACGTTGGTCGGGGGTCATTTGCTGAAAGCCGTGCTGCCCATCATTAAACCAGATGCGCAACCGGACATCGCTGTTAGCAAATACCCCCGGTAAAATGGAACTCATGTTGTTCAGCGAAGTATCGCCCAACAGGACTGAAAAAAGTCCGTTCGCCGCACTAATGCCCACCGATGTATTCGGCTCACTCCCATTATTACTGGTGCCGTCATTACTCCAGTACGTGACGGAGCCATCACCATTGACGAGCGCGAATTTGAATTGTCCTGAACCAGTAAACGCATTCCCGCTCACCGCTACGCGACCCTGGTAATGGATGAGTTGCGGCACCTGCGCCAAAGCTCCCTGCGGCACCGCGCAGCCAAGCATTACAGCTAGAACGAAAATAAAGTATTTCATAAAAACAAACACTCTCATCCCCGCCGTCCTGCTCACCCGCCTCATTGCGGGCAACCAAGGCAAACCCGTCGATTTCACAGGTGAAGTTGTATGATCTGGCTGCAAAAAGGTATATGGAGTCCCTTATCCATACCGCATGGAGATTCGCCCCATTCATTTTCGCAACATTCCCCTCCGACAGGACGCTCCCGGTCTCATACGAGCCGCGGTGTCGTGGCCGGGAATTCCAACCCCGCCGCCAGGCTCGTGGGTAGGGCGTATCAGTCCCTGAGCGCCGCACTAACCTGGCCCACGATTCCATACAACCCCTTGCCCCAACTCGCGTATGCGCCCCACGACTCAACACCTCGCGCCAGCAATCAGTGCCGAATGGCAGACTTCAATGCTCTCCCTAAAACAAGAGGAAACTTTACTTCGCATCCAACTTTCCTACACTCACCACGCTTGAAAACTACTCTCAAAAGGCGGGTGTTTCTCGGAGTCCTCTGCTCCGCCCTATATCTTTGTAACCTCATTTCTTCCCATGCTTTCTCTCTCCTTGGCCCGTTTACGCCGTGGATGACTCCCGACCTGGGCTACTTTCCAAATCAAGGTGACATCGGCGGCCCAATGGCCTTGGGTGAAGAATATCGCTGGAACGTGCCAGTCGTCACCTATGGCTTCGACCAATCCTTTCTCGACTACTTCGGCCAACCCGGCGTCGACGCCGTCGAGCAGGCGATTCAGGTAATTAATGATCTGCCACCCGCTTCAAACATCGCGTTAACCAACTATCCTTTGGCAACGAGCCGCTTTAATTACCAGGCGCAAGCGCAAACTCTTTATGACCTCAAGACGGTCACCCTTTCTTTGCTCCTGGAACAATTGGGCCTGACATCCCCCTCACGTTACGTTTGGACTCTCAGACATTGGGATGCCGCTACGGCCAATTACTTTTATCAACCCTCAAAGTTTTTGGACGGTCTCTGGGAAACAGATCTCGAACAGGCCGGATTTATTCCCGATTACGGCATTTTACGAAATTACGATCCTACCATCTTGCAGCCCACCAACTCCATCAACCAAATCAGCTATTCGTTTTATCTTATTGCTTATGGCCCAAACCTCTCCAAGGCAATTACTCGCAATTTTCCCGTCGATCCTTCATCGGCGGATAATGGGAGTGTTGCAGATTATCTCTTTAATTCCTCCAATCTAAGCGGTCAATTCTGCATCGGCTTGTCTCAAGATGATGTCGGCGCCCTGCTTTTCCTTTTAAATCGTACGAATGTACATACAGAAACGCTGGAGGATTCGGTTGTTGCCGCCTTAAATAGCACCAACACACTTGTCCGCACAGCTCCGCGTCCTGGCATCGAAAAGCTCACTTTTCTTCGCCACAGCACCAATTCCTTCGGCAATTTTGCGCCGATGACGAACCAATTTGCGGATCTTTATTTCACGAATGGGCTGCTGGCAACCCAAATGGTTCAGCGGGTGACTGCGAAACCCGATTTTATTTTCAGCGTCAAGGACCTTGGCTTCAGTATAGTGAAGGACAGGGATGGCAATCCTTTTATGGGTTTCACCCCCATCATGCAGAGGTCGGGCACAACGAATTGGGGCAACAATTGCAACTTGAACGCAAACCCGGGAGGCGCCGGGCCAGGAGTAATTCACGGCCCGATCCAGATTATTTACCAAGACGAAAGCAAGTATATCGCTGCTGCTGGTGGGTTAACGAACTATTCCTGTGGTGGAGCGCTTATCAACTGGGGCAGCTTCTCCGATTCTGACGAAGAAATCATTCACACTGGCAATCAAACCAACATCACCTGCCTCACCCTCTCCACCAAGGTAATTTCGAGTAATGGCACACCTACTCTGGAGTGGCTCGTACTCGGCCATCAAAGTGCCAGCTACCGCATCGAATCCTCCACCAACCTGGTTGACTGGACGGTCACCGGTTCCATCACCAACACCAATGGTATCTTTATTTTGCACCAGCCGCTCGACCAACCTGCCAAATATTTCCGCACCATCCTCGAAGAATAATTGCTAAATTCTCCAACCATCGCCGCGTATATCGGTTGCAGACGCTCTCTCAGACCGCTATTTTCTTATTATATCAGCCGGTTCAGTCATTTGCCTGACGGCTGGTCTGATAAGTTGTAAGAATAAACAACCCGCGGCGAGCGTCGCTTCTAATGGCACGTGCGAAAAAGCTTGTACAGTTTAATTGGTGTTCTGCTGCTGGGAGTCCAACCCGCTTCGGCAGCCGACGCTGTCGCGCATCCCGATCCCTTCAAGGAAGAAATCCGCCCATTACTTGACCAATATTGCGCCAAATGCCATGGCCCGGATAAAGCCAAGGCCGGAGTCAACTTCAGTTCGTTCACCAACTCAATCTCCGTCTATCACGACATCAAACTCTGGGAGAAGGTCGTCGCCAAAGTCCGCGATGAGGACATGCCGCCCGAGGGCAAGCCACAACCCACCGTCGAGCAGCGCAAGCAGATGGTTGCCTGGATTGAAAAATCCTTAAAAGACCTTGAAGAAGGCCGTCTGCCCAAAGACCCCGGACGCGTGCTCATCCATCGCCTCAGCAAAACGGAATACAATTGCACCGTGCGCGACCTCCTGGGCGTCGATTCCAATCCCGCCGACAAATTTCCCACCGAAGGCGGCGGTGGTGGCGGCTTCGACAACAATGCCGACACCATGTTCATCCCTCCCATTCTGATGGAACGCTATTTGGCTGCCGCCACGGAAATACTCGACGCCGCCCATCACGATAAAATTTTCTTTGCAAAGAAAAACATCTTCAACTCCGACCGCGCCACGGCTAAAAAAATCATCGCGCATTTCGCGCTGCAAGGCTTTCGCCGCCCCGCGCAAAAAGAAGAAGTAGACCGCCTCTTATCCATTTACGATACGGCCAGAAAACAGGGACAAGACTACGAAGCTGCCGTAAAAACCGCGCTGAAAGGCATCCTGGTTTCCCCCAAATTCCTTTTCCGCGTGGAACAGGATCGCGAATCCTCCCAGCCCTATCCTGTCAGCGATTACGAGCTCGCCAGCCGGCTTTCCTATTTCCTTTGGTCCTCCATGCCCGATGACGAACTGTTTGCTCTCGCCTCCAAAAACAAGCTCCACGAGCCGGCAGTATTGGAGCAACAGGTGCAACGGATGTTGCGCGATCGCAAATCAAAAGTTTTCTCTGACAGCTTTGCCGGTCAATGGCTGCGCGTGCGCGAATTGAAAACCTCCGCCCAACCCGACACAAACAAGTTTCCGGAATACACACCTGCACTTCGCGATGCCATGTATGCCGAGGTGATTGAGTTCTTTAACTCCGTTGTTCAGGAAGACCGGAGTGTGATGGACATTCTCGATGCCAATTATACCTACCTGAACGAAGATCTCGCGCAGCTCTACGGCATCGATGGAGTTCATGGCCGCGAATTGCAAAAGGTCGAATTGAAAGACGCCAATCGCGGCGGCGTGCTCGGCATGAGCGCCGTCCTTACCATGACTTCCTATCCCTTGCGCACCAGTCCAGTGCTCCGCGGCAAATGGGTGCTGGAACAAATTCTTGGAACTCCTCCACCTCCGCCGCCGCCACTCGTTCAAAGCCTGCCTCCCAACGATCATCCAGTCGATGGCCTGACCCTACGCCAACAATTGGAAAAACATCGCTCCAATCCGAACTGCGCCGGTTGCCATTCCAAGATGGACCCGCTCGGCTTCGGTTTGGAAAACTTCGATGCCATCGGCCGCTGGCGCGCAGAGATTGAGCAAAAGCCGGTGGACGCCTCCGGTGTAATGCCTTCCGGGGAAAAGTTTACCGGTCCGGCGGAATTGAAAAAAGTCCTGCTGAATCGCAAGGACGATTTCGCTCGAAACCTCACCGAAAAAATGCTAGCGTATGCGTTGGGTCGGGGATTGGAATATTACGACGTCCCCACGGTCAAAGAGATTACCAAAAAGTTGGCAGAGAGTAATTATCGCAGCTCGGTTTTGATTGCTGAGATTGTAAAGAGTTACCCGTTTCAGTACCGTCGCAACCAACCCACCCAACAGGCATCCAACTAATATGCAAAACTGGAAAATCTCCCGCCGAACCATGTTGAAAGGCGTCGGCGCCATGTTGAGTCTCCCCATGCTCGAGGCCATGGCCCCGCGCTCGTTGTTCGCCAACTCTGCAGCAAGTACCGCCACCCGCAGCTTTCCCGTCCGCATGGCCGTTCTTTACATGGCCAATGGCGTCAATCCCCACCACTGGACACCCAAGGGTGTCGGCCACGATTTCGAACTCTCTCCCATCCTCCAGCCGCTTTCCAAACTGAAGGATGAACTGCTGGTTCTCACTCAGTTGATGAATGCGAAGACCGAAGGTGGAGACGGGCATTACGTCAAGACGGCCGCGTTCCTCACTGGCACCACCATCACGCGCACCACCGGAAGCGACCTGCGTTGCGGCGGCACGTCCATGGATCAAATCGCGGCGCAGCGCATCGGCAATCTCACCACCCTGCCCTCCCTGGAACTGGGCATCGAACCGGTGACCACTGGCGTCGATAGGACTGTCGGCTACACCCGCCTGTACGGCTCCCACATCGCCTGGAGCACACCCACCACTCCGGTCGCCAAAGAAATCAATCCTCAACTGGCTTTCGACCGCATGTTCCGCACTGGAGATGCTGGGGGCAAGAACAGTACCGCCGACAAAAGCGTCGTGGACCTGGTGATGGAAGATGCCCGCCGTTTGAAATCCAAAGTGGGCCAAGCCGATCAGGCCAAGATAAACGAATATCTTGATTCGGTCCGCGCCGTGGAAAAGCGGATCGAATTCGATGCCAAACGCACACGCGAGGAATACAGGGCTGATCCCCTGGTCCGCCGCGAAATCGATAAGCTCGGCGCTCGCATCAAGGATTTCTACCTTGATCCCGCCCAGGCCAGTGAACGCTCCGGCAATCATACCGAACATGTCCGCCTGATGCTCGACTTGATGGTGCTGGCCTTCTGGAGCGACTCGACCCGCATCTCCACTTTCATGTTTGGCAACGCTGTTAGCACTAAGAATTTTTCCTTCCTGGATGGCGTGAAAGGCAGCCACCACGAAATCTCTCATCACCACAGCGACGAGAAAAAGCTGGAGCAATACAAGTTAATCAACATCTGGCACATGACCCAACTCGCTTACATGCTGGAGAAAATGCAATCCATCCAGGAAGGCGAGCGGACCTTGCTCGACAATTCCATGGTGTTGTTCGGCGCCGGCATGCGTGATGGCAATGAGCATAACCCGCACAATCTTCCCATCCTGCTCGCAGGTCAAGGCGGCGGCACACTTTCACCCGGCCGCCATCTCGTTTACGAGAAGAACACTCCGCTCTGCAATTTATATCGCTCCATGCTCACCCGCATGGGAACGCCCGTGGATCAATTCTCCGACAGCACCGGCGAACTACCCGGATTGAACGATCCCGCATTCAAGGGCGTTGGTAATTCCAAGGCATAGAAGTCATCCATTGGACGTTTTTGCTCTGCAACACCCTGTTTTCCATCCTTTCACTATAGGGTGTTTATTCCTCGAATTTGAGACTCACTGCTAATTGTCAGATTACTGCCGCAGCCTGACGATGGCCGGCGATGCAAAAGAAGTGTTTCGTTTTTCGTTCCCTGGTTTCGACTCTCGTCAGACCCCGCCTGAAAAACCGTTTCAAACCTCTGTCATGCGGACGGGGATTTTTAGCCGCCCTGCTGGTTCCGGGATTCCTGAATTGTGCCTCGGCCGCCATTCCTCTGCCCATTGATATTCAGACACCGGCACCCGGCGATCATGCCCTGCGCATTCTCTCTCCTAATTTGCTGGAACTGTTTCTCGTTAACACCAAGCAGCCCGATCCCGCGCGCGTGAATGACTGGGATTGGGTCAACGACCAGCAAACTTTTGTTTCGCCGGACATGTCCAGCGTCAGGGTAATCGTCAATGGCCAAACCAACCTCGTCACGGGAGTTGGTTTCAAACGCCGTCCGCTCTATGCGCCTTTACTCGCGTGGGATTTGCGAATCGGCAACCAGCTTTATCTGCAATTGAGCAATTCCATCGCGGCGGGCGCTGCGGTTCAGGTGATCAACAATGGAACACTCTGGCCAACCAACATGGCTTTTAGAGCTGCCGCTGACACATTGAGATTTAATCCTGCGATTCACGTCAACCAGGAAGGCTACCTGCCATCGTACCCGAAAAAGGCGGCGATTGGTTATTACCTGGGTGACCTTGGCGAAATGACGATTCCCGCCAATCAATTTTCCATCGTCAACGCATCCAGTGGCACCACAGTCTATCAGGGCACGCTGACCTTGCGCCCGGATGTGGGCTACAATTATACGCCGACGCCATATCGAAAAGTCTACGAAGCGGATTTCAGTAGTTTGACCACGCCCGGCGAATACCGCCTCGCCGTTCCTGGCATGGGCGCTTCACTGCCATTCCGCGTCGATGACGGCATCGCCATGGCTTTCGCACGCACCTACGCCTTGGGAATGTTCCATCAGCGCGGCGGCTTCGCAGTGGACATGCCGTTCACCCGCTTCACCCATGCCGCCGATCACCTCGCTCCCGCGAGCGTGCCGACCAACGCCTCAGCACCCTTCGCCTTCACCTGGCAGACAGTTTCGAACTATTGCCTCGAAGTGAATTCGGACAATCCGCCTCAAACCGCTCCTGCGCTCACGAATTATTCCACGCAACTTTATCCTTTCGTAAATCAAGGGACCGTGTCCGTTTCCGGTGGCCACTTCGAAGCGGGCGATTACAATCGCGTCACCTATAACGGAGCACAATTGGTTCACACCCTCGTGTTCGCGGCCGACTCACTGCCAGGCGTGGGAGCCTTGGACAATTTGGGCATCCCGGAAAGTGGTGACGGTATCAGCGACGTATTGCAGGAGGCGAAATGGGAGGCGGATTTTCTGGCGCGAATGCAGGATGCCGATGGCGGCTTCTATTACTCGGTCTATCCGCAATTCCGCGAATACGAGCTGGACGTGTTGCCTGAAAATGGCGACCCACAGGTCGTGTGGCCGAAGAACACCGGCTGCACCGCCGCCGCTGTGGCCGCGCTCGCGCAATGCGCTTCCTCACCTCGCTTCAAACAGGCTTACCCGCAGGTTGCCAGCAATTACTGGGCGAAGGCGCAACTCGGCTGGCAATTCCTGACCAACGCCATTGCGCGCTTCGGCCTCGATGGCTCGTACCAGAAGGTGCAGCATTTCGATGACGATTTCACCCACCATGACGAACTGGCCTGGGCCGCCTGCGAAATGTTTTTGGCCAGCGGCGACCCGCAATATCAGGCGAAGCTCTTCGAATGGTTTCCCAATCCCACGGATTTTACCACCTTTCGCTGGGGGTGGCTGCGGATGTATGCCTGTTACGGCAATGCTGTGCGTGATTACGCCTTTGCCGTGAGAAATGGCAGATTGAGCAACGCGCAAATCCAGCAGGATTATCTCGAGAAGTGCATCAACGTGATCACGAACTGCGGCAATGACATTCTGAGTTGGTCGCAGGATAACGCTTACGGCACGAGTTTCCCGGATTTATCGAAAGCCTATCGCGGTGGCGGCTGGTATTTTTCGTCCGCCCAGGCTTTCGATATGGTAGTGGCTTATCAGTTCAACCCTGACCCGCAATATGTGGATGCTCTTCTCCGCAACCTGAACTTTGAAAGCGGTTGCAACCCCGTCAACGTCTCCTACATCACCGGTCTCGGCTGGAAACGTCTGCGTAACATCGTGGATCAATACTCGCTCAATGATCGTCGTGCGCTGCCCAAGGATGGAATTCCCATCAGCAATCTCCAAACCGGTTTCCAACCCACATGGGTCTATGGTTGGGAATTGAGCGGGCTTACCTATCCTTCCGACAACGTGGACACTTCACCCTATCCTTATTACGACCGTTGGTGCGATGATTGGAATGTTTCCACGGAAGGCTCCACCACTGACACCGCGCGAAGCTTCGCCGGCCTCGTCTGGCTCGCAGCACAAACGCCGCTCGCCAGTCAGCTCTGGCGCTCAACCAATGCCAGCATCATCGCGCCCACAACCGCCAGTCTCCCGAACCAACCCGTAACCGTTACCCTCAACGTGGCCGATACGAATCTGAGCACAGCGAGGATTATGTGGGAAGCCAGCGGCCAGGAACCCGCTTTCGGCAGCCAGAACTACACCTTCTCTCCGGGATCTCAAGCCGGGACGTATTGGATTGAGGCTGAAGTGCAATGGCCAGATGGCCGTCGCGCCTTCGCCACCAACTCAATAACAGTCAGCCCCAATGCGCCACCATTTCTAAGCCAATTACAAAAAGTCTTCGGAGGAGGATTCACCTTCGTTCTCACCGGAACTCCCATGGCAACCTATATCATCCAATCATCCGCGGATCTCGTCTCCTGGAATCCATTGGCCACAAATGCTCTGCCGGCAAACGGCGTGTTGACCATCACTGATCCGCAGTCCGGCTCGGCTTCACGTCGTTACTACCGCGCGCTGAAGTCTCCCTGACCTCCCTTTTCCTGCTTATCTGGCAGTCGCGGCAGTCGTCTCCACCGCTTCGCCATTTAATCTAATCGCCGCTGTTGTTCAGGGATTCCAAGACCTTTTTGACACTCTCCCTATTTTTGAAGTAATAGTCCTTCTCACACGAGTAGGTGATGACGAAGGTGGCGGATTTCGTGTAATAACACGTTCTAAAGGAAATTTGCGGCACCTTCGTCTCATCCGTAAACTCATATGCCAGCAAAAAGCATTTCAAATAGGCGCCATTCAGCACCTTTGAATCCAGCTCCTTTGTCACGTTTATTCCCGTTTGCGCAAAAATGGGACGCATTTGCCGGAACATCGCGTCGGCCAGTCCCTTTCTTTGCTTCGGCGTGAATGCCTTCAACTCATCCTGGGAAATTTCGGGCGGACCCAGGGTCAACAGGAGCTGGCGCGTGGGAGCCGACTTATTATCCACCGCAGCCAGGAGGGTCGTTCCGGCATTGGGGCGGAACGTCAATTTCGGGCGTAGTTTGTCCGCTGTTTCTGTGATGTATTTGTCAATTCTCTCGATGTTGGCGGAATCAAGTGCCTGCAGTTCCCCGGGGCACAGGATGCTGCAACCCTGTTTGAATTGAATCACCTTAAAATCGTTTGTAGCGGCGGACGCGGGCCTGGAGGTAAGGACGGCGAAAAGGATCAACAAGCTCGCGCAATACTTTTTTGTGAAATTCCTGTTTAGACCGTACTCCAAAAAGAATGTCAAAAAAGAGGTTGTGCTCTGATGGGAAAACAACCCGTGATGGCCATCCGCGCCATCATGCCCAATCAACCATGCGCTGCCAGACGTAGTCACCCTCTCCCTTTGCGCATGGGAGAGGGCGGGGTGAGGGAAGATGCGCCCGGACTCCGCGCCGCCTCGGGTGACTCCCACGCCCCCCCCCAACCGGTGAGGCGGCCAATGGCTCGCTCCGTTTCCGACATTCATTTTGAGAAATGTTATAACCGGGGTTTTCCATTCGATTTTTCTGCCCAGGAACAGCGTGGGTGTTGTGATGTTGTTCCTGCTCCAAAGGTTTGCAAGTCCTTTTTTCAGTCCACCCTCCCTCCGTCCTTCTCGCGCCAGGCGGATTATCAGCCGGGGATGATGGCCGTCTTATTTGACGGACGATCCAGACGCTTCCGGGGCTGCTGGCTTCGGCTTGGAATCGCTGGCGACATCCGGCTTCACCGCCGGCACAGCATCAGCCACGGCGAGTTCGTCCGGCAGAATGGTAATGGCAATGCGGCGATTTCGCGCACGACCTTCAGCCGTTGAATTGTCCGCAATGGGACGATATTCGCCATATCCGGCGGCTCCCACCCGGCGAGGATCGACTCCCGCTTTTTCCGTGATAAAATGCACTGCCGCAATGGCCCGCGCCGCGGAAAGCTCCCAATTGCTGGCAAACCGATTGCGAATAGGCACATTGTCCGTGTGGCCAATCACCTGAATTTTAAGCTCCGGATGACCCGCGAGAATGGTCGCAATCTTGCGCAACACAGATTCACCATCCGGTTTCACCGCCGCTTCACCAGAATCGAACATCACGCGATCGAGGATATTCACCGTCAGTTTACCCTTCAGGTTGGAGATGGTGACATCCCTCGATTCCAGGTCTGAACGCATTTCATCCTCCAACCCCTTCGCTGTCTGCCCGACTTTTTCCTTTTCCTTCTGCAAGTCAGCTACTTGTGCCTGCAACTCCGAAATCTGTTCCTGGTTCTTCTGATTTTCGGCGAGAGCCTTTGCGAGGTTACCCTTGGCCTCCTGCAACTTGGCCGGGAGCGGTTCCAACCCGCGCAACTGTCCCTCAGTCGTCGCCCAAAACAGCAATGCGCCGATTAAAAGCACGCCCAGGATGCCGGCAGTAATCCAAGCCGCTCTGGCATTGCCCGGACCGCGATTTGCCTTGGTCACGTATTCGGTAAATGGCTGTCGGTTCTCGCTCATATTCATCACCTTGATTTAAACAGACCGAAGATGGTACACAAAGGAAAGATTGCAACTAATTCTCTTCACTGCGATGGCTCTGAAAAGTCAGACAGATCAATGGGAACTCCATTCAACAACTCTTCTGACAACACAGGCGAACTCTCCCCAGCTCGAATTGATCCTGCTTAAGGCCTGGTGGATTCCAAGGCATGGAAAAATTCCGGCACAAATTTTTGGTAGTCTCCTAATTCAAAATCAGGCCGGCACGGAAATGAAGGATGCGTACAGCATTGCACTTTGGATTTGCCTTCCGCTTTGTCCGCTGATGGGACAGGACTGCTTGGTTTAATAGGGTGCGAGAGGATCGTCAACTCCCCCGCTGTCCGCCTTGAATTTAAGCGTCGCCGCAAACTCAAAACAACTGCACCAGCAAGCCCTTCTGCTTTTTGGCGGCGAGCCCGAGGGCGCGATTGAAATGCTTTATATAGGGCAAAAAGCCTTTCTCAAAAGTGCGCTCCACATCCTCAATCTGCAAAACCTCGGCAAGGGTTTCGCGGACGTCTTCACAGGCTTGCGAGTCGAACATATCCCGATACAGCGTGAAATCAACATCGTCGGCCAGAGCTGCGAAACGAGCGGCGGATTCGGGACTGATGCTTAGAAAAACCGATTCCGCGGGCAGGTCGTGGCAATAGTCGGAATAGGTGATGAGGTGGTCCATAAACTCACGCGCTTTGGCATCGACCTCCGCTGGAACACCCTCTGCGCCTCGGATGGCTTCCCACGCCTCGGCGCACTCAAAATACCAGTTCTCCGAACCAGGGAACCAATTCAACAGCTGAATCCATTTTTCCTTGTTGTAGGCTGCCTCGCCCAACATTTCGCCCAGCGCGGGCTCTTCCTTGGCGCGCTTGGTCGCCTCTTTCCAGTCCACCAGATATGCCTCGAAGTCCATAGTTTGTTTTCCGGATTCTCTCCAAAATGCTCTCGGGCGATGCTGTCCGAAATTAACTCGCTTGTCAAAGGTGCGGCTTAACTCCCAGTCTCGCCGGGTGCATCTTGACACTTTTCTTACGCACAGAGCCAAACTTGCGCTCACTTCACCTCATTGATGGTGAGCGAGCCGACCACATTCTCGCCAACGACGAGCAGTTGGGTAAACAGGTCGTGCCGATCAATCTTATAACGTCGGAGCACGGCTTCGAGCAGCAGACCTTCCGGCAACAATCCTTCAAACACCGCCGGAAACTTTTGAAATTCATAAGGCCTTTCCCGAACGGGGAGAGTCAGTGAGATGGGCTCACCCGCATAGTTGGTTGCATAGCTGAACCGATACTCGGACGGGCTTAATTCCTCCAGCAAGCCTGCCAACTCGTTTTGTTGAAAAACCTCTGCCTTTCTCATGTATAAAAATTCGTTTCGCGCGCGATCGTTGACACAACTTTAAAGCACGAGCTGGATATTTAGCGCGGTCAGGATTTTCTTAAAGGTACCATCTTGGACCATTTTCTTTCCCATTTCCGAGATAAAAGCGTCCTGCAAACTCTAACCAGCTTCGCGAACGCTTCTTATGTGAGTTCGCTCAACTGGCGGCCTTTGGCAATATGTTTTAATTCGGTGTTCAGTTACCGTCATAACAGTATAAAGACAAGATTTTAGCACTATGAATGCTTTAGCATGGAAGTGTCCCATATAATTTACTGCCATAGCAGTAAATATGGTTGTTTACTGTCTTGTTTTCATTTTTCCAAGTGCCTCAAATATCAAATCAGCAAGCTTACAGTTGACAAAACCCTGGGACCGCTCCGATTCTTTAATCAGCAATGATTCGCCAGGATTATATACTTCGGATGGTGGAGGAACTGGGCCGCATTCTCCGGCGCATGCGCAACAAGGTCGATTCTCAAGAATACGACGAAGCCGAGAACGATCTCGATGAAGCCTTCACCAAATTGCTCGGCAGCGGGGCTGAAGCCGTCAGCGAACTCTCCGAGATGGAGCTTCTGGAGCGTTTGACGCACGATGATTCCACCCTGGTCCTGCGTCAAAAAGCGATGTTGCTCATCGACGTGTTGCAGGAAGCAAGCCGCATCTACTCAGGACAAGGTCGTGAAGCAGAAAGTCACGAGTCGCTCATTAAAGCCTTGAACCTCCTCCTGACCCTTCAACTGCGTGATTACGATCTCGAAGCGCCCGAACTCGTGCCAAAGATTGAGCTCGTCCGCGAACAACTCGCCGGTGTCGAACTGCCCCTGCGCACCCAGGCGGGATTGTGGCGACATTACGAACACGTCGGCGCCTATGGCAAAGCCGAGAACGCCCTCTTCGCCATCCTCGAAACCGAACGAGCCAATCCCAATCTTATTTCCGAAGCCAGGGCATTTTACGAACGCCTCCTCCGTCAGGATGATCAAACCCTGGCAGCTGGCGATTTACCCAGACCCGAAGTCGAAGCCGGCCTGAAAGAAGTGCGCTCCATGGCGGTGCAATAAAAATCATCGAGTGAGCTTTTCTCTGGCGCTCATTGAAGTGGATTCCTTCCGCTAATTTGAGATTGCAATTGGAATCCTAGGATGGGGATTTTGCAATATCACACCGGTTCCCGAACTGACATCAGAAATCATGTAATCAGGCGCAAAGACTGGTGCAAAGGCTTCCTCATCTGTAAACGTTGGATTCACTTCGATTTTCTTGAACACCACTTTCCTTGTCTCGAATGAAGAATCGGCTCTCACGGTGGAGATGGTCCAGACGGTTGGTTGACCATCTTTGTTAAATTTTCCCCTCTTGGAAAAGGTGGCAACATGTTGCATCTGATTTGTCATGCTTTCCTGCAGACAAACTGTTTTGCCCGACACCTGGCCAAGCCAAACATCTACCTGGAAACCATTCGACGTGACATCGGGGTTTGATCCAGGCAGCAGGGCGAAGCCTCCCTTCAAGCAAAAGTGGGTGACTTTGCTCCCATCCAGCTTTTCGTCGGTGGTTTCCAGCCTCCCGCTCGGATTTGATTGATCAGAAAGTTGCTGGGCCTTTGCATCATCCATCCGCATTTTACTGAGATCAAAGTGGTGCGGGTCCATGGTTTTGAGGTTGGAGAAGTCCAGGAGCGGTAGAATTAATACCCCGGCCGCTTGTTCCTCAATTTGCAAAGCCTGCCAAAGCTGGTTTCGTTGCACTGATCGCTCCTGCTTGAAAAGCATCAAGTCGCGCAGATTGCGGTTTACCTGATAACTCGCATACGGGGAAAAAGGTGCGTTAGGAATATTAACAGAGGATTCGTAGTATTCACCCGGATGAGCTCGCATGAATTTCTCTATGCCCATTGCCTCATCGTTTATATCCAGCCTGAAATAGTCACCAGAATACCATTCCCGCACATGCTGAATCCTCTTGCCGGAATTGGCCTTCACAATCGCATTGGACTGTCCAATCCTCCAAGCCGCCCTCTCTTGCGCCCTCCAGTTTGGACGCCGCTTTTGAAGCGTATTTTCAATTTCATCAAGTGTGGCTTTTACCTGTTCGCGGGTAAAAGCTGGTGTGGTCAGTTCTATGTCTGCCACGAATTGGCTGCGTTCCGGTCTGGGTGTTGTCGCAAGGGCGAACAACTGCTGGATTTCAGATAACGTGGCTGCCCGTGGGCGATGGGATTCATCCGCGTGCATGCTCGACACTGTCACAACGATCGCTGTCGCAGTGATGAGTCCGAATGCTCCGGCTGCCCCCAGCTTGAATTTCATCCAGGTGACCATCTTTGCAGTTCCGCTCGCGAGAGCCGATATCGAGGCACTAACTGTGGCTCCTTTTACAATCGCGGCGGTGGTCACAGACTTTGCCAGCGGGAGGGGGGCAGCTTGGATGGCGTGGCCAGACACTGTTGCGGCAATCGCTGCCGAGGAAAGCACCAAGCCGCGTTTGGCAAGGAATTTCCGCAATTTCTCCAGCCCACGGTCGACCCGCTTTCGCGCGGCATCCTCGCCTGTTCCCATTGTTGTACCGACTTGTTTGAATTCCATGCCTTCGAAAAATCGGAGAACAACGGCGTTGTGTTCTTTATCACTTAAGCAACTGAGGGCCTCGTCCAGCTGCGGCGCGAGTTGTTCCCAAAGGCCAGGGCTCGATTCCTTCAGTGTTGATTGCATGTAAGCCTCCTGTTCGCGGAATTGGCGACGACGCTGCATTTTCAATGCGTTGGCGGAAGCGTATCGGGCGGCACGGCAGAGCCAGCCGGAAAGGATGGTCTTCGGCCCCAGCGAATTTGCCTTGCGTGCCAGGACGATGAAAACGGCCTGCGTGATTTCCTCTGCCAGATGCGGGTCGCGGACCTGACGCAAGGCCACCGAGTAAACCAGATTGATGTGCCGGGATACGAGTGTGTTGAATGCCTCCTCGGAATTGCTCTGGGCAAATTCACGCACCAACGTCATGTCATCGCTCGTCATGTTATTGGTGTATTTACGCCAACCTACTAAACCGGACGGAATATTTGCAAAATTCTTTATTTGACCGCAAGGAGCACAAAGAACTTAGAGAGGGAGGGAACATGAACATGTTTGGGCGTTGGATCACCCGCTTCTCTGTTTGCGATCTCTTCGTTCTCTGTGTTTGGCACCGTCTGATCCACTGCCCGACTATTGAGTTTCGTTTCCGGCTTTCAGTTGCGTTGATAACGCCTGCTCGGATAGATCCCAAAACCGTATTGATCAGACTTGCGTGAGACTTGTGTCAGCGCCTCCGTGGTGACCGGAACAAACAAGTAGATGACTTCCCAATCCCCACGTTGAAGTTCAGCGACAGCGGTCAAGGCAGCATAGGGATAAAGTTGGCTGGCAATCTGCTCATCAAAACCAAATGGGGAAGGATAAGTGAAGTCCGAGTAATTGAGCGTAGCTTCGCGGATGGTTAATTTCTTAATCTCGGCTGGCCGAAGCCGGCGTCCACCCGAACCCTGGACTTCCACTGACGCAACTCGCGCTCTTCCCTCTTTTATCCAGGAAGTAATTTGGGCGATTGTCGCCACCTTGCACGGCTTCGAAGGTTTTACCGAATGCCAGTTAACCTCCAGTTGAGTTAGCTTTTCTCCGGTTTCAAATTGCAGGTGAATACCGTCACCACCACACAGGATATGATCGAGCTGTCTGCGAAACTCAATCCCCATCGTCGAAGGCACTTCAACGAACTCCTTTTTCCCTTTATCAAAGCCGCTTACGACGCCAGGGTAAAACCACGCCTTGGGTCGATCATCCTCTCCGGTCACAAGCTCTGCCGTCGGAATCTCGAGCAACTTCAGCAGGCTGGTTCCCAGTTTCATCGCTCGCGACTGGTCCGGCACTTTCGTTGGCCAGTCGGTTGAGACATTGGGAACGGACAGCTTAATGTGCCCCTGGCCTGGAGCGATCGAGAGGAAACTTTTAGCATCCTCGCCGCGGAAATTCAGCTCGCCTGCAGGAACTGCAACCCCACGGGCTTGACCACCGGTTCGATCTGCTTCCGTAAAAGCACCGAGCCGCATCATATTAGAAACGACATTTTGTGAAAAGTCGTGCGGCACGATTTCGAAAATTCGGACCGTCTGTGGAAATGGATTGGTTTTGATCTCCCACTTGACCTGAATGCCTTTTGAGTAAAAGGACTGGCCAAGGTTATCCAGAGCCGGTACTGAGCCAGCCGCCATCAGCGTGCCTGCGTTTGCGAGTAGTGCCAGCAGGTAAACAAATCTCCTCAACATCAGAAACAATTATCCGCCTCCGCCTTGATTGTCGATGATTTTGCATTCTTTGTTGGCAGATCGGGGAGGATGCGGACTCACCGCCTTCAACGGCCCTCAAGCCCTGTCCTTCCCTGGCGCTGACTCGAGATATTCAATCAGGCTCTTCATACTTTGCAGGTAATTCGTGAGCGCCTTCCTGCCGCCTGAAGTGATTCTGTAGGTCGTCTTGGGCCGTAAAGCGACAAACGCTTTCGTGCCGGTAATGTAGCCGCACTCCTCAAGTTTGCCCAGGTGCAGGTTCAAACTGCCATCCACGGTTTCGAGCCGCTTCTTCAAGGTGGTGAAATCGAGAGGGCCATCGACCTGCAATGCCGTCATGATCCCCAGTCGGATGGGGCCATGCACAGCAGTGTCGAGGCCGTTGAAATCAATGGGTTTCATGTTGACCTTCGATTCGCCGGATTTGCCAGATTTGGATGAATGCAAACGACAACGCTACGGCTATAAACATCGCTCCAAACAGGACTCCGTTCACTTTGTGATTCCCCCCTGTCAGCGGCAGACTGAGACCATAGGCCAGAAACGGTATGGCATATCCCAACAATATCCATGCTCTCGCAACCAGCGCCGCCACCAAACACGTCGATCCCATGAGAATAAACAAACCCGACCAGAATGGTCCGAAGGCAATGTGATTGCTTCTGCCCCAGACAAAAAACAACAACACTTGCACCACCAGCGCCAACCCAAACCAGAGTCCTTGGGCGGTCATCCCATTAATCCGCTTGGATTCTCGAATCATGCTTTCAGGACGCCCATCCTCGCGCGTCACCTTTCGCGTGTGGCCACTGGCGATGCCGATCAGCGCGACGACCACCAATACTCCCGCCCATTGGTCAGAGACCAGCCCCAAATATCTTTTCGCATGGTCAACCGGCAACAACGTTGCAGCAATAAGAATGAATCCCGGCAGACACCACAAGAGGTTGAACCACCGGTCGCGTTTCATCCATTGAATCCATTCCCGCCCCATCGAAGGAACCAGGCCCATGGCCTTTTCAATTGTCTCCACATCCTTTTTAATCCGATCCAGTTCTTGTTTCATTGATTATCCTTTCGGTCGTTTCACTCGGAACACTGTGCTTGTCTTTCTTAATTACTTAAATAGTTTAAGTATGCGACCGTGCTTTGTCAAAGCTTATTTTGAAGACCAGGGTGAGAGCGCTAATGGCCAGCATATTCGAGCCGGAACCATTCTTCCCGCTCCCAATCTCTCCTCCAGCACTTCTCGCAAAATGCAACCAGTCCTGAACTTTTCATCGCAAATGTCCTGACTCTTAATCTATTTACAAAACTTCCATTTTCCCGCTCATTTTCTAAGAAAATGATGACCATGCCGTTGCGCTAATGAATGAGCGATGGCACGCCCCATGCGACTGAACACTCGAGCAGGTAATACAAATCCAGGTGATTGAAGTGTCGCTGTTCGCGCCTGATTCCACCTGCCAGACCGCATAAACAACAGCTTCAAGGGGTTTCAACCGGCGGCATGACAAAAGGGAATATTTATGAAATTCATTACTTTTCTATTCAAAGCGATAAGTCACCTATACCCACGTTTGATTCTGTATCCACTATTACAGCCTCAACTCGTTTGCCCGACTCACGTCTATTCTTATGGCAAAGCCATATTCAAGTGTATGGCGCTGCTCACGCTGTTTCCGGCTGCTTCAGCCGGAGCAACCGAGTTTTACGTATCTCCCAACGGCTCTCCTTCCGGCGATGGAAGCGCGGCCAATCCATGGGATTTGCAAACGGCACTGAATCAACCCTCCACTGTTAAACCTGGCGATACCATCTGGGTGCATGGCGGCATGCATCGGCAATCGAATCGCCCGACCAAGTTCGTCAGCCGCCTGGCCGGCGCGAGCGGACAACCCATCACACTACGCGCCTATCCCGGGGAACGGGCCACCATCGATGGCAACCTTCTGCAAACCACTGGCGGCTGGGTAAATTACTGGGGACTTGAAATCATGGATTCACAGGAGTTCGGCGGCGGCATGATGCCCATTCGCAGCAGCTCACAATCCGGTCCATGGCCAACCACCTGGTGGGTTACCTACGACGGCAACCAAACCGATTTCTGCGTCAGCGGTGCCGATCTGCGAGCTCCCAACTGCAAGCTGATCAACATGGTTATCCACGATAATATCGGGGGCGGCATCGGCATGAATACGGCCGCCGGCGATACCGAAGTTTACGGCTCACTCTCCTATTACAACGGATGGCAGGGTCCCGATCGCGCCCACGGCCACGGCATCTATGGTCAAAACGTCGCACCCACAACCAAACACATCATCGATTGTTTTATCTTCGATAATTATGCGCTTGGCATGCAGGCCACTGGTAGCGGACCCAGTCCCATTGCGGATAATTTTGACGTCGAAGGTTCCGCCTTTTTCCTCAACGGCGGACTTGCTGCATCGCATCAGGCAAACTTGCTGCTCGGCGCCTACCAGGGCCAGGCACAAAACCCGGTTGTTCTTACCAACTTTATTTATGACACCATGGGCAGCAGCGCGGATTTCTATCTCGGCTACGACGGCGGTTCACTCAACGCCGTGTGTGAAGGCAATTACTTTCAAACCAGCGCGATGTTCAGCGGCAATGCCAACATGACTTTGGCAGGAAATACCTTCGTCAATGGCACCCTCGGACTGAATCAATCCGCCTATCCCAACAATAATTTTCTGATCACAAAACCCGTCAACAATGTCGTGTCGGTTCGCCCGAACAAATACGAACCCGGTCGCGCCAACATCATCATCTATAATTGGGAGCACTTAAATTCCGTGGCCGTGGATGTCAGCCAGGTGTTGCCAGCGGGTACGTCTTACGAAGTCCGCAACGCACAGGATTTCTATGGCACTCCTGTGGCCACTGGAACGTATAACGGCGGTTATATCATCGTCCCCACCATGGGTCTCTCAGTCGCCCAACCGGTCGGCGCTAATGCCCCAGCCGCTTCAGGACCGGATTTTTGTGCGTTCATTCTCCTGCCCACCAGCGTTACCAACTCCCACACTGCACCAATCATCTCCCCTATCGGCAACCAAACCATCAATGCCAATACGCCACCCGTGCCCATCCTATTTACGGTACAGGATGCACAAACCGCTGCCGACAACCTCTCGCTCTCCGCACATTCTTCGAACCCCAACCTCGTTCCCGACGCGAACATCGTAATCGGCGGCACCGGCGCCAATCGCTCTCTGACCCTCACCCCAACGCCCAACCAATCCGGCACTGCCAACATCACCATCACCGCCAGCGATGGCGCGACTTCCGGCAGCAGGACATTCACACTGACCGTCAATCCTTCCGTCTCCATCGGGCAAAAAGTTTACCTCCCGTTGGAAGCGGAATCGGGATTACTCACTCCGCCAACGACAGCCGCCAGTGACGCAGGGATCCCTTCCCGTCGCTACGTCTTCTCCCCGGTGGCGGAGCAAGGCACTGTTGATTTAACTGTGAACGTTCCCGTTGCTGATACCTATGTCATTTGGGGCAAAGTGCTCTCGCCCTCATACGCCAGCGATTCCTTTTATGTATCGGTGGACGGTGGGCCCGAAGATATTTACGACGACGCCGAAGGGATGTGGTCCAGCGACTGGCAGTGGACCGTCGTCAACGGTCGCGCGGGAACCGCAACACCGGCCGCAGTGAGCCCAAGGCTCTTTGGCCTCACGCCTGGAAGCCACACGATTCGCTTTCGTTGTCGTGAAGCAAACTCAACTCTTGAGCGCATTCTCGTAACCAATGACCCCGATTTCGTGCCTCAGGATCTGGTTGCGGCCAACGATTCCCTCTCAGTCACACCTGGCACCTCCACAACTTTCGACCAAAGCGCGCTACTCGCCAACGACAGTGATCTGTTTGGCGGCGCACTCGCCATCGGCTCCGTCCCGGGCAACAGCACCGCGGGCGGCACGATTGCTCTAATCAATGGCGCAGTGGAATACACGCCACCGACCGGCTTTGTTGGCACGGACAGTTTTATCTACGCTGCAACCAATTCTGAGGGAGACTCCAGTTCCGCCAGCGTGATGGTGGACGTGCAACCGAGGACTTCCCTGGTCGTTGATCAAGGCGCCGCGCAACTTCGGTTCATCGGCATCCCGGGAACCTATTACAATATTCAGGCATCGACCGATCTGCTCACTTGGGAAACCATTGCGACGGTCATGGCCGATGATAGCGGCCTGGTTACTGCCACCGATCCCGTCGACACGGAAAGAAATTTAAGATTCTATCGCATCACATTGCCTTGAGCTCTTGCTGAATCGCGTGGGAGTTTCAACAGGCAGGGTGAGGCCAGCTGGCAGGAGACGCAAATGATAGTTCCGCTAAATGGCCTTGCTCACGGTCCGGTTTGAACACGATAATAGCGCCGGGAAAAGCCACCAACGCCGGCATCAAGCACTTTGAAGCTGGTACTGGTGGAATTGGTGGTGAGGAGCGCGGCCCAGTTTATCAAGTTGGTGGAAACCTGGATGGTATAATTCACGCCGGAGTGTCCATTCACCTGAAACCTAAATTGTCCATTTGCAACCGTCGGGGAACTAAGTGTTATGGCAGGTGTATTTCCAGCATTTACCAACAAACTCAAGACTCGATTGGTGAAGCTCCCGGACGTGTCCTGCACTTGCGCGATGAAGTTGAAATTGCCACTGGTGGAAGGTGTGCCGCTGATTTCCCCCGTGATGCCATTCAAGGTCAGCCCACCTGGCAGGGAGTTGGAAACAACCGACCAGTTATATTGCTGATTGCCGCCGCTGGCGCTCAGCAGAAAACTATAAAACGAACCTTGCGTTGCAATGGGCAGATTTGTTGTGGTGATCGCAAGCGGCTGCAACGTCCGGTTCCAATAACTGTCATAGGAATTTCCGACGAGGTCGTTGAACACCATCCCGATACTGGTGACGTTTGTCCAGATGATCGTTTGTGTGGGAAAATGGTTGGTGACGGAAGGAGCAATCCGATTTTGCTCGTTGCCTGCGTCATACAATCTGCCATTGAAACCTTCCACGCGGATCTCAATGTTGCCCATGAATGCCGGCGCCGCAATCGTGGCGCCCGAGCTGCTTTTATAAGTCCAATAGATTTGCTGCACCACATTCGAGGCATCGATGGCCACTGAGGGAACAATCAACACCTGTTCGTTGACGGCATCCGGATTCGGCAGATTGAAATTGTTGCTCATTCCTTTGTAAACCACTGTATAGATGCCGCCTCCTGGAAAGGGTGGCGTGTTGATGGGCGGACTGCTGTAGAAGGCTGAGGTGCCGAAATCCGAGCCTACATTTGAATTGGTCGTATTGTTCAGCCCCGAGCTGGATGGCCCGGTAAAAGTCACCGTAGAGGGATAATTCGTGTCATTGTCCACGTTATACAATGCGAAATAATAGCTTATCGCTTGCGGAAACGAAATGGTTCCCGTGGTGCCCGAACCGAAACTGCCGCTGGCAAAATTAAAAACCAACTGGAATTGGCCCTGCGCACATCCCACCTGCGTCCCGGTGGTAATCAAATTCATTTGCAAGTCATCCAAATACGCTGCCACCCCGCTCGCTCCGGGATAACTGGTATTATCAAACGTGGATATGCGGACCACCTGCATCTCCGCGGTATAAGTCATTCCCGAACGCAACGTTTGCGCTGGAATGGTGAACGCAGTGGCCAGTCCATTCAAACCGCCGGATTTGCCAAATTCTGGCGAGGCAATCACCTTATTGCCCGTGCAGTCCCTGATCTGGATCTGCAAAAAATCATTAGCCGTTGCTCCCGCAATCGCATCCCAGGTCAAGGTGAAATCCAGTGTTGGATCGACCGCTTGAGCCGCGTTGAAATTACTGAAATGAGGCGTCGTCGGGTAGAGATTGCCGGTTAGACTCAAATAGTTCGTCTTCATACCATCGTTCACCCCGGCGGTCGCGACGGCGTAAGTACCGTTGGGATATGCGGCATCCAGCGCGACAACCGAGGCGAAGTTTTGCTTCAAAGTAAAACCGTCGCTTTTGGCAGGCAAAACCACCCAGGTACCGCCAGGCGGCAAAAGTGCGGCGTTCGTGACGAAATTAAAGCCATTGGGAGAAACCTGGGCCTGAATCGTAGCACCGGATGCGGCCGCTGAACCGGCATCACTTTGAAAGAAAGATTGCCCTTTCAAAACAAGGTATGAATTGACATCTCCCGCCTGGACGGGGCGAGTGCTGACAAACAACAGCAGCGACAAAAGGAAGATTTTGTTTCCGATCAATGGAGTTAGGAGCTTTTTCATGGGCTAAACGTAGCTGTTGCTGCAATGAACGAACGAAGACACCCTGCAAAGACTCCACTAAAACCCGTCCTAAATTGAATTGCCAGATAAATATGCGGCCCGGACGACACTCAAGAACCGGCTATGAATGTTCCTTACAGATTGGACCAATCACCAAAACGAATCGTCACATATTGAGGTTTCAAAGAAAATCAGCATGAAAAGCAATGGGGCGACGGAGCGACGGTCTCCAAACCGGATAACGATGGCGTGCCAGCGCAAATGATGGATTTCTCTTAGTCGAAGAAACTCGAATTTACAGTGGAAGACTCTGCTGAACTAACTATCCAAACGCTGCAACGGTTTGCAAAGGCGTCTGGCAGGAAAAATAGCAACTGTCGCGTCAAGCGACTTTGCGGCAACCATCAGTAGCCGCGATGTTCACATCATACAAGCCGGTGGGAAATTTCAATACGATCTGCACATCTTCCAAATTTGCTTTGGCACAATGCGTCAAGGCATCCACGGACCTTTTAAAATCTGTCGCCTCATCTGCTGAAGCGGTCCATTCTCCCGGAGCCTTCAAATATAAATATGTCTTGCAGTTCTGTATCAGGATGCGCATAGCACAAACATTTCCTCAGGTTTGTTATTTCAGCAAACGATAATCTGCTGTTTTATGCCCACAGCATTGGCGACCATCGCAGCGAATACCGATGACGTAATGACGATCGGTTCAAATACATTCCTTTGACAACTGCAACGGAGAAAGTTATCAAAATTACATTGCACATTTGTATACGGTCACCCCGTCTTATTTGCTTAAAAAAATGCCAACGTTTGCTTTCCGCCTGCCCCCATAAACTATTGGTCATTAATGATTCGGAGGCGGCCATTGGGAGTTGGACGATGCCAGGCGCCAAGGTGGCGCACAAATCGAGTGGCTTGAAGAAGCTCAAGCAGATCGCGACGCGACAAGTATAGGCTTCTAAATCCCCATTTCCCTTTACATCCTCTCCAACCAATTCCATCTTTCACCCGTCAACAAGGCGAAACTGAAGCCTTGAGTTCCAGTAAAAGTTTATAACGCCATCCGCTTCGCAAATTTCATGTTTAACCCCTTCAAGCTTCGGCAACGAACCTACAATTTCGAGACGACAGTGTCGCCGGAAGCAGATGCGTTTCTGGCGGAGGCACGCGCGGAGTTGAATCCCAAACAGGACGCCATGGAAACCACCTGGCGCTTCGATGACGCGACGCAATGGAATTTCCAACAGCAGACCGGCATCTTTAAAATGGATTTTGAGGACGGCTCGCAATGGCAGGCCGATGGCCAAATCCTCGGCAGTTATTCGCCGCAAAAGAAGATCTGGGAATGGGCGTGGCATAATCCGAACATCGATGAAGCCGTCGCCCGCGCCAGCCACAAGGTGGGGGAACTGGGCGAACGCTGGGGAATTGATTATCTGCGCGATGCCCAGGTGGATTTGCCCGATGAGAAATACATCGCCCTGCTCTGCGCCATTGGCATCCACGCCATCGCCGCCGCCGGCGTTTACCAAACCGATGCCAACGGCATCTCCGTTTACATCCTTCTCAGCAACTTCCGCTGGACCAAAACTGGCTGAACGCTATCAATGGCTGCCAGAGCTTTAAACTCTTCATCATTAAAAAATTCTCCCCGCACCAACTGAGGCGCGGGGAGAATCGAGTGAAACAATTTAATTCAGGCTTTAATTCCAGCTTCCGCCCAGGCTGCTAAAGGCCGACCAGGTGGCGCTGTTCGCCGCGCTTTCCGTGGCGGTCTGTACGTCGGCACTTGGACCGGTGAGGAAGACCTCCAGTTTTCCGCTCTGATTCATTCCCACGCAGGGACGGACGTTTTGGGTAAAGCTCCCGGTCAGGCTCAACCAACCGGACCACCCGCCACCGCTTTGGTAGTTGTGATACAAATTACCGGTGCTGCCTATGAGAAACACTTCCAGCGCGCCGTTCGAGTCCGTGCCGACAAATGGTTTCGCATCAACCTTCCACAGGCCGCCCAGGCTGCCCCAACTGCTCCAGGTGCCAGGCGTGTTGGCGGTCGTTTCCCACTCGTGATAGCAGACACCATCGGTGCCCAGCGTGAATACTTCCAATCGCCCATCCGAGTTGCGGCCCACCGCCACGCGCACCTGCTCCGCCAAGGCTCCGCCGATATTTGCCCAGCCATTCCAACTGGTGCCGTTAGCGGCAGTCTCCCAGTTGTGATAAAGGTTGCCGGTGTTGCCGATGACAAATACCTCCACGCGACCATCATTCTCGCGGCCCACCGCAATATCACCGTCCTGCTGCCACGAACCACCCAGGCTGACGAAGCCCGCCCAACCGCTGTTGGGAGCGGTCTGATAATTATGATAAAGCACACCATCAGTCCCAATCACGAAAAGGTCCTGCACTCCATTCGCCCAATTGCCAACCGCGAGCTTGGCCGTGGGACTGACCGAGGAGCTGAACGCCGTGAACGAGGACCAATTGGTGGCCGCGCTGCTGCCGGCAACCTTTTGCCAGATGTGATTAATCACGCCACTGCTGGCCACGGCGAACAGCTCCAGACGTCCATCGGCGTTCACTCCAACAGCCGGAAAGGAGTTGGTGGCAAAAAGATTACTCGCTGTCCCAAGCAAGGTCCAACCAGCCCACGATCCGCCAGGACTGGTCTGATAATTGTGAGTCATGTTGCCGGAGAGATCGACGGCGAAGAGTTCCAGGCGGCCATCCGAAGTGCGGGCGACGCAGGGATTGATGTGAGTATTAATATAAGTGTTGGGATTGTTGGGCGAATGCACACAACCGAGCAACGCCCCCGCGCCCCAGCCGTCCGCCCGGGCCAAAGTCGAACCGTTGCTGCCGGAGCGGTTAAGGATGGCGGTCCCATAATTGCACATGTTCTGCTCGCAAATATAAACATGCCCGCCATCCACATAATTCACCACCGCCACATGCCCCGCTGTATCTGTAGTAGCCGCTGTATTCCACACGACACAATCGCCCGGCACCGGCACATAGCCGGAACCATTTGCGTGAGTCTGCATACCGGCGGGTGGGGACGTGTACATCTGATACGCATAAGTATCCGGCCATGCCCCGAGATACCAACCCAGCGTCGTGTAGAGGCGGAACGGCAATTCGCCGCACTGATATTGTTCGCCCGTGTAGTATTGGGTGCCGTTATAAGTCGTGTAAGAATTACCGCCCACGTAATTGGGATTGCAGTTGGGAGTTCCATTCCAAAACACATTGACCCCGTGACCAGTCATCCAGGTGCCACCCGACACGAGCGTGGTCCCCCAGGTGTAAGATTGCGCCGACACACTGGCAGCCGAAGCCGCCAGCAACACGGCAACCGCGACACCGAGCATCCCGGTACCTGTGGAAATAAGAATTTTAAGTTTCATAAGGTAGAAGCTTTGTGAACGACGATTGATGAATAATGAACGGTTTTGAATATCCGGATGAAGCATGAAGCCTGCACTTCATCCACCTGAGTGCTTGCAGAAGCACGGGCAAGAAATCAGGGAACGCTTAACCGGAGTTTAGCAAAAGCTGCCGCCGCCAACCATTACATATTCATGTCTCGCCATTCGTATAGGTCGAGGCTGTCAAACCTCCGCTTCAAAATGGAGCGAAGTTGGTGCTGCCAACAAACTTGCGAGTTTGATGCCAGCGCCTTCTGTTCCGCCAAATTGAATATGAGTAAAAGTTGAATGACTCCGTCTAATATGTCGGTGCGTGACGGTTCAGATCGATTGCCAAAGGATTGGAAATCTACCTGAATGCAGCACGCGAAAGGAAACTATGACGAAACTTATTGTAGCAGCGATCGGACTTGGTTGTTTCTACGGCGCCTCCGCAGGTGTATCGAATAGCAATGCAGCGGCAGGCATGGAGGTATGCAACGGAAAAGGGAACGGCCACGCAGCGGCGGCCGCGAATGGCGAGAGTTACACAGGCAATGGTTTCCCTCTGCTGTGTGCCGGAAGCTATCGAGACAACGGCTTCGCGCCGATGAATGCCGGGTTCTACAGCGGCAATAGTCGTGTTTCGGTAATTCTGGATGAAAACGGAAAGGGGAATGGCCGCACAAAGATGCATGGAGGAAGTTACAGCGGCGATGGCCACGTACCGATGCCAGGAGCGAAGTAAGCGCAACTCAAGTTAACAGACCCGCAGTTTGCCAAGGTGAGTTAAAGGCCCGAATCCCTTAGCTCACTTCGTTTTCCTAAACATCTCTGAAATCACATCTTTGAGAACAAACCGTGGCATAGCATCCATGCCAGACCCAAGAAAACCAAGAAGTGCACACTATGGATCAACCCTTCACGACGTTGGAGAAGTTGGCACTAAACCATAACGAAAAATTATGAATAAAAAATGGATAATGGCGTTAATCGCCTTGTGCTTAAGCAACATTTGTTGGGCGAAAGAAATGGAAGCAGTGAAGATTACCGGCGCTCAATTAAAAGCTTGCGCCGTTGCGTTGGAGGATTTTTCCAAAGGCAAGGATGCCGCCAATTTAACAAACTTCACAGTTGAAGTTTCAGAATCAAAAGATTCCCGCGAAGTAATTTTCATTCCCAATCAGGTGCCGGGCGAACCGACAACCCGGGGCGGCAAAACCAAGTATGGAACAGAAGTCCATTATCTAATCTCCAACGATAAAAATATCATCATCCGGAAATCCTTTGCCCGCTGAAGAGGCATTCCTCTTTTTCATGTGCGTGGTGATCCACTTATCTTCAAAGGCGATTTGAACCATTCTGAATGGCGGCGAGGGCAAGGCATGGACTTTCTTAAATGGGATTGGCATAGTCTACAAAATGAATTCCAAAGCCATCTACCTGATACTCAAACGTGCCAGCAGAGGAGAAACACCTGAACAAATCGGCGTTGAAGAAACCATGGAAGAAGTAGCTATATACGCTGAACTGGTTAAATGGAAATATTTAAATTGATGCGTGACGAATGACAGCATGGGGCGCCCAGCTAATGTCGCGGGAATAAGCATAACCATGAAAGGGCATCAATACCTTGAGCAGCTTAGAAATGAATTCGAGTCGCAGACTTTAGCACTAAGATTCAGCAAAAAGGTAATGGTGGTTATTGCTCTGGTTATAGGGGCAACTATTACCGGCTTCGTTGCATTAGCCATTAAATTTTTGGAGCAGCTTTGAATACTACTTCCAATCCCCTTTGCTCCTCCGTAGGCAGAATGAAAACCCTACAGTTCTTTCTCGCATTGCATATAAACGTTTGTTAACTCAAGCATATGAATCGTCCACTCTCCAGCGGTAAATCTCAACTTTTCTCCTGAATGGAAAATCAAACTCCTTTATCAAATCGGGAGCCCGGTCCATGGGTTGAGGTTTCTTATCTGGATGGCATTCGCATCGTCGAAATACCAACGTTTGAGGCGTTCTTCCAGTTTCTACAAATTGGTTTCGGTGGCAGCACAGACCATTCTCTCTCGTGGAGAGGTCAGCGATGCGCGGAATGGGAAATAACATCCTCGCTTGCTCGGGTTTCGAAGTCGGAAGATTGGGCTCACATCTTTCGATATCGTGAGGCGGTTGCTCGATGTACGAACGTTGAATTTGAAATACAAAACTCTGACAAGGACAGCGAAGAGCTCAAATTATGGGCTTTAGGCCAACACCATGGGCTAAAAACACCGCTCATAGACTGGACTAAATATCCTTACGTTGCTTTGTTCTTTGCTTTTGCAGAGCCACAGGCGTCGACATGCGGTCGAAGAGCAGTGTTTGCATTAAATTTTCACGAGACTGCATCCTTAAATTTTAACATCACTGAAACCCATGGGATGGCACCATTCAAACAGAAGCTTTCGAAGACACCATACACTGATGACTTTAGGCGTTATATTTTAGAGGAAATAGGTGTTCCTGATCAGATAAGGAAAATGGTAGAGGAGTCGAAAATTTCGGACGCCGTTAAAGAGTGGCTGTGTGACAATGAATATCAGCGACTGAAAAAGAAGCAGCTTCGATTCTATACTCCCAGCACAAAAGAAAATCAGCGCATCCACAGCCAAGGAGGCAGTCTAGTTTATACTCCGGGAAATGTCCCCGTTGAAACATGGATACGTACATACAATGAGCTAAGACCTCCACCTTGGGATCAAATTCCTTTACTTACCAAAGTAATCATTCCGGAAACCGAACGGAAAGCCATATTGAAGGGTTTGAACAAAATGAACATAAACTATCTGACGCTTTTTCCAGATCTTGGTGGTGCAGCTCAATACTGCAACATGCTTTTAACTGAGGGGCGCGAACTGGGTCTAAAGAGTATTTGAACTGGAACACTTACCTTGCCTCTGGCCCGGATGCGCCTTACCGAAAAATTGCGGGCAATGGTAGCCATCTGGGCCGATTTGAGTCGCAATGGGGAGCAGGTGCAATCGCCGGGTTGGCACCAGCGTGAGTTGTGCAAGCGGGATGACAAAGTGAAGTCGGTCGGGGAGATTGGCGGCTAAAGGGTTTGCTTTCATCAATCCTGCTGACTCCAAGATCAACCCCGCCGATTCAAATACTCATGCAGCCGACAATGCCCTCTATACCGCGCTTTGTCCGCCTCAAGTGAAGCCTTTATCTCCTCCTCCGTTGGCTCGCCCCTGCGAACGGACACCCCGGCCATAAACCAATTATCCTCCTCAAACTTTGGCAGCGGGAGAGCCGCGTCCTTCTGCAGTACAAGCCGGACCCCCTCTGGAACCGCAGCCAAGATTTCCTCCGCTTCAATGACTGCGGCAAGGTAGTAGAGGCGATGGATCACGAAGGATTCGTCATAAATTCCTTTATGGTAACCCTCCACGAGGCCTTGAAGCAGTTTTCGGGCATCCTCTGGTGTCATAAAATAATTCTTCTAATTGTAGTCAGGTTGTTGACAGTGATGGTGAGGCTGCTTATGGACCTCATCAGGTGTCATGGCTAATCTCCTTTGAAAGTCAGTTTAAGCCGGTCGGTTCAAATACTCGTAAAGTCTGCAACGACCTTTATACCGGTTATCATCTTCTTCCCTGGCGGCGCGGCGTGATTCCTCCGTGTCTTCGTGGATGAAAGTGCCGCCGATAAGCCATTGATCCTCCTCACGTGTCGGGAGAGGACGGGATGCAGCTTTTAAAAGTTCTTTTCGAAGCGCCTCTGGAACCTGCGTCATGATTTCCTCCGGCTTGATGAACGCAGCATACAGGTATAGCCGATAGAAAGTTTCACCGATCATGTAAATTCCCCGGTTGTAGTTTTTCAATAACTCCTGGAAATGTTTGCGCGCTTCATCTTGGGTCATTTGTTCTCCTTGAATGTGTGGATGTTCTTGTGACGAACTATCTATACAAAGCTAGGGGAAAAAGGCCAGTGCATTATTGGTGGAAAGAACATCAGAATCTTCATGAATTGCAAAAGGGCCAAGACGCAATTGTGTAAACGGATGGCGTGAGATGTGGCGCGCCCATTCAGGGCTTGATTAAATCTCAACCAAGTAACCCAAGGCTTCGCCATTAGGCTGGTTTAGGCCGGGCCGTTGGCCCTTTCAGAATGGGGAACGTTCACGCCATGCCGGTTTATAATCAAAATTCATCACTAGAATCATTTTGCTGCGTTTGCTTTTCATTTCACCCAGATTTTTGCAGCAGCGTCAGGGTCAATGGCTTCGAGGGCGATGCTGAATCTGCTGCCGTTGTCTCCGTAATTTGTATACCTGTTTATTTCATTCAGGAGCATGGGAACTGCAGCTTTTGCCCGGGGGCCCATTGCTCTCAAGGGGTGTATGGCCTCGGATCCCATTAGAGATTTGTCCAGTTTAGGAACATCAGAAATGAATACGGGAAGAGCGATGGTTTCATCCTGGGTGATGTACCAGAGAGCAGCGGCCACCTGGATGCGGAATTCGACATCAGATGAAGATAAGAGATTCGTCAACGCGGGAACGGCACTTGCAGCGGCCGAACCGATGCTTCCCAATACCCGGAGCGCAACAGCACGAACATGGATTGTCGAACCTTTTCTACGGCCCGCTTCGCTGCTCCGCAATGAGTGGATAAGGTTGGGAACGGCATTTGAGGCAGCCGGACCGAAGCGTTCCAAAACCAAAGCTGAATTAAAGCGAACCAGAGGATCGGGGTCCTTCAAGGCGAAAATACAAAGGGATAAAAGCTGCTCGCTCGGAATGGAACGAAGCCTGTATGCTTCCCAAATCTCTGGAGCAACGGCTTCACGGACTGCGGGGTTGGGATGAGTGAGCAGTTGGGGTAATTGACTGGCCATGTTGGTGCCCAGCACAGATCGGAACGCTCTTTCAGCATCCTCCACGGTAAAGGTTTCAGGCGCAGGCGTGGGCAGAACCTTTTTTGGCCAGGCAGGCAGCGTCGGCCAGGCGTCGCGATATTTGTTTCTTATGGGCGAATCATTTTGCTCCAGCTTGCGCACTATGATGGGAGTGGCGTTGGTTCCCATTTTGGCCAGGATCAGGAGTGCCTGTTCCTGCTCCGGTTTCATATTCTCACTTATCCCTTCCAGCCAGTCGCCCAGAGGTTTTCCGTGATAAATGGGCTCCTTCGGCGTGGCACTGTGCCAGGCCAATCCGCCCAAAATTGCGGCAAGCACCACAATTATAAGCATGAGGCGGAACTGGTTTTTCTTCATCATCGGCGAAACGATAGTGGATTCGGAATGCCGAGAAAGGACAAAACCAGTTAGTTCCACAAGTCCGCAAGAACCCCCTTTGACGGCACTCCCAACAAAACCTACGTTGTGAAAGGAAAGAACTTATGGATATCAACCTGCCGTTGGATCAGATGACACGAGAGGAAAAATTGCGGTTAATGGAGGCGATCCGGGCGGATTTGAGTCGCCACGACGAACAGGTGGAATCGCCGGGTTGGCACGAGGGTGAGTTGTGCGAGCGGGATGATAAATTGAAATCCGTCGGGGAGCTTCCCGTGGATTGGGAAACCGCCAAGACTCATCTGCGCGACCGGCTGGTGTGAGGTGGTGCACCCATTCAGGACTTAAAAGAATTTCGGGCAGATAACCCAAGGCTTCGCCGTTGGGCTGGTTTGGGTCGGGCCGCTGGCCCTTTCGGAACGAGGAACGTTCACGCCCACGCCCTTTCAAAACTCGCCTTTCGCAAATTTCCCGCCTTTTCCTCTAACTCCTTGCCACTCAACACAATTTTCTCCAAACTTTTTTGAGGCCATGGACACCCCATGTCCCACCCCCCATTTATATTATCTGCATGCTAAGTGAAAAGAGGCTGAACATACCCGGGGCGCGCCGGTCAAAGGATGGATTTGTCCCTCTGTGGCAACTGATGGCAACGAATAAGGCTTTGATGGGCAGTCAGTTGGGTGAAAAGGTTGAATACCATAAATTTCTGCATCAATATGCAACTTTGCGGGTAAAAAACCCACTTTTAGCTATTGGCAAATGGGGTGTTAACCTGAATATTTTATAGATTCTATATATGGCCGAGAACAAGAAAAACGTATACGACGAGAGTAAAATCAAGACGCTTTCCTCGCTCGAACACATCCGGTTGCGCACCGGCATGTACATCGGGCGCATCGGTGACGGCTCCCATCACGACGACGGTTGCTACGTCCTGCTCAAGGAAGTCATCGATAATACCATCGATGAATACATCATGGGCTACGGCAAGGAAGTCCAGATCAAGGTCGAGGGCAACAAGGTGAGCGTGCGCGACTTCGGCCGCGGCATCCCGCTGGGCAAGGTCATCGATTGCGTTTCCAAGATCAATACCGGCGCCAAGTATAACGACGACGTGTTTCAATTCAGCGTCGGCCTCAACGGCGTCGGCACCAAGGCCGTCAATGCACTCTCCAAGGATTTTTATGTCCGCAGCCATCGCGGCGGCGAATTTTCGGAAGCCTCGTTCAAGCAAGGCAAGTTGAAGGGTGAAAAGACTGGCAAGACCACGGAACCCGACGGCACGTTTATCGAGTTCGAGCCAGATCCGACGATTTTTAAGGAGAGCGAGTTTCGCGCCGAGTACATCGAAAAACGTCTCCGCCATTACAGTTACCTGAATACCGGCCTCAAGCTGCAGTTCAACGGCCAGACGTTTCAATCCAAAAACGGATTGCTCGATCTCGTCATGGAAGATCTCCGCGCCGACAACAGCGAGCCGATCTATCCCCCGCTCCATTTCGCGAACAAGACGCTGGAATTTTGCTTCACGCACAGCAACAGTCGTTATGGCGAAAGCTTTTTCTCCTTCGTCAACGGTCAATACACCTCCGACGGCGGCACGCACTTGAGCGCCTTCCGCGAAGGTTTGCTCAAGGCGGTCAACGAACATTCCAAGGGCAAATACGAAGGCGATGACGTGCGCGAATGCATGGTCGGCGCCGTCGCGATTCGCCTGAAGGACCCGTTATTCGAATCGCAAACCAAGAACAAACTGGGCAACACCGAAATCCGCACCGAGCTCGTGAACACGGTGCGCGAGGAATTACTCCACTTCTTCAATCGTAATCGCGAAGTCGCTGAGAAGATCATGGCGAAGGTGGAAGACACCCGCCAGCTCCGCAAGGAATTGCAGGATGTGAAGAAACTCGCCCGAGAGCGTGCGAAGGCGATAACGTTCCGTATCCCGCAGCTCAAGGATTGCAAGGTGCATTTCGACAAGGAAAAGGGCAAAGGCAAGGGCTCGATGGTCTTCCTCACAGAAGGTCAATCCGCCGCCGGTTCCATTGTGAGCTGTCGCGACGTCAATACCCAGGCCATCTTCGTGCTCAAGGGCAAGCCGCTCAACGTTTGGGATCTCAAGCGCGACATCGTTTACAAGAACGACGAAATGTACAATCTCATGCGCAGTCTCGACATCGAGGACAACCTCGAAGGTTTGCGTTACGAGAAGGTGATCCTCGCCACCGACGCCGACGTCGACGGCCTGCACATCCGCAATTTATTGATCACTTACTTTTTCCGGTTCTTTGATCAGTTGGTGCAGGACGGCCATCTCTACGTGCTCGAAACACCCCTCTTCCGCGTGCGCAACAAGGATAAAACCATTTACTGTTATTCCGAAGCGGAGCGCGATACCGCGTCGCAGGCGCTGGGCAAAAGTTGCGAGATCACCCGATTCAAAGGATTGGGAGAAATCTCGCCCGCCGAGTTCAAGCAATTCATCGGCAAGGAAATGCGCCTCAGCCAGGTCGAATACGCCGCCAAGCCGGACGCCTCGAACATCCTTTCGTTCTACATGGGCCGCAATACACCCGAGCGCAAGGATTACATCATGGAAAACCTCATCGTCCCTGTCGAAGACTAACCCCAGGATTTTGAAGTAATGAGCGAATCAAAAAAAGAGAAGAAAGAACAACCCGCCCAACCCGAACTCCCCACGAACGGGAATGGCGATGGTAAGGATAATGGCAATGGCAACGGCAAAGACCATGTCGTGGCCGAGACCGCGGCGACCGAAATCGCGGTGCGTCCCTTCGATATTAACAAAGTGGAAACCCCGCTCCACAAGCGGATGGATTTCAGCTTTCTCGAATACGCCTCCTACGTCATTCGTGACCGCGCCATTCCCAATCTCGCCGACGGTTTGAAGCCCGTGCAACGCCGCATCCTCTGGTCGCTGCATGAGAAGGACGACGGACGCTTCATCAAGGTCGCGACCATCTCCGGCCATTGCGCGCAGTATCATCCCCACGGTGAAGCTGCCATTGGTGACGCCCTGGTTGTCATTACGAACAAACGTTACTTGATCGAAGGCCAGGGTAACTTCGGCAACATCTACACCGGCGACCCCGCAGCCGCCCCGCGTTACATCGAATGCCGCCTGACCGAGCTCGCGCGCAACGAACTCTTCAACGACGAGCTGACCGAGTTCGTTCCCAGTTACGACGGTCGTAATAAGGAACCGGTCACACTTCCCTCCAAACTACCGACGCTCCTCATGCTCGGCACTGAAGGCATCGCGGTCGGCATGTCGTGCAAAATCTTGCCGCACAACTTCCCCGAATTGCTCGAAGCGCAAATCGCCATTCTCAAGAAGCAACCCTTCAAAGTCCTGCCCGATTTCCCGACGGGCGGTTTGATGGATGCCCGCGAATACGCCGACGGCAAGGGCAGCATCAAGGTGCGCGCCAAAATCAAAGCGAAGGACGAATCCACCGTTGTCATCAAGGAAATCCCGCCGATGACCACCACCGATTCATTGATCGGTTCCATCGAGGACGCCTCACGCAAGGGCAAGATCAAAATCAAGAGCATCAACGACTTCACCTCTGAAGAGGCCGAGATTGAAATCAAAGCGCCCTCCGGCGTCAGCGCCGACCAGTTGATCGACGCGCTCTACGCCTTCACCGATTGCGAGATGTCCATCTCCAGCCGCATTATTGTCATCCGCAATAATCGCCCCGTGGAAATGACCGTCTCCGAAGTGTTGCGCGAAAACACCGCCCAACTCGTCGACACCTTGAAGCGCGAACTGGAGCTGAAGGAAAAGAAACTTCAGGAAGAACTCCACTTCAAAACCCTCGTCCGCATCTTCATTGAAAATCGCATCTACAAAAAGATCGAGCAGTGTAAGACGAACGAAGCCGTTTATGAAGCGGTCTATGATGGCTTCAAACCTTTCCGCAAGGAAATGATTCGCGACCTCGTTGACACCGATGTGGAAATGCTCCTCGGCGTTCGCATCCGCCGCATTTCACTCTTCGATATCAACAAGCACCGCGAAGAGATCGATAAGATCAAAGCCGACCTCAGCGAAACCGCGAAGCACCTCAAGAACCTCACCAAGTACGCCATTGGCCGTCTCGAAGCGTTGCTGGAAAAGTACGGTCCCATTTATCCTCGCCTCACCAAGAGCAGCCGTTACGACGAAGTCGAGGCCAAGGATGTCGCCTTCAAAGCCTTCAAGGTTGCCTACGATCGCGAATCCGGTTACGTCGGCCACAAGGTCTCCGGTGAAGAGTTCCGCGTCGATTGCACCAAGTTCGACAAGCTCCTCCTCATCTTCCGCGACGGCCATTACAAGGTCACCGAATTGCAGGAGAAATTGTTTGTGGGCCCGGACGTGGTGTATTGCGGCATTCCCGATCGCGACCGCATCTTCACCCTGGCCTATACCAATCGCGAGGCGACTTATCTCAAGCGCTTCACGTTTGGCGGCATCATCATGAACAAGGAATACTTCTGCATTCCTGAGAAATCGAAAATCCTGTTTTTCGAACCTGACACCCCGGCGCAGATTTACATCAAATACAAACCCGCCGCGTACCAAAAAGTCGCCCAACAAACCGCCAACCCTGCCGATGTTGCAGTGAAGGGCGCGAAGACCCGTGGCAACCAAATCTCCATCAAGGACGTTTCGGCCATCAATAGCAAACCTCCGCGCGGCTGGGACGAAAGCGCACCAACCACCAAGTTGAGTTTCGCTTAATAGAAACAGTAAATTTGAAGTCACACTCCAGCGGGAATAAACGACCCGCTGGATTTTTTTACACCACTCGCGCCGAAGAAACTCCCAACGCCAGCCGCTCCGCCAATCGCTGCAACGCTGGCGACCGATCCGCCGGATCCAACTGCACGTCCAAAAGGCAAAAGGTGTGCTCACATTTCTTCGCTTCCTCCAGCGCTTTGTCCAACTCCCCTTCCGTCTTCACGAGAAAACCTTTCCCCGCTCCCAGCACCTCCGGCAACTTGCTGTAGTGCCACAGCAACACATCATTGTAAGCCCCGTCCTGCATATGCCGCTCCGTGCCATAACCAAAGTTGTTCAACAGGATCACAATCGGATTCAGGCCGTACCGCGCCGCGGTAGACAACTCCATGCCCGTCATTTGAAATGCTCCATCGCCCACCAACACCAGGGGCCGCAACTTCCGATTCGCCATCTGCGCTCCAATGCCCGCCGGCACCGCAAATCCCATCGATGCATAATATGCCGGCGCCAAAAACTCCGTGCGATGCCGTATGAACAAATCCGTCGCCCCAAACAACGCGTCCCCCACGTCTGCAACCACCATCATGTTCTCCCCCAGAAAATCATTGATCCGCTGATACAATCTTTTGACCGTCACCGGCGTGTTCCCTGCCTTCGCGCGGAACGATCCAATCGGCGGCGGCGTGGGAATTTTTCCAAGCTTCCTCCGGCGCAACCGCAACTTCAACAATCCCCGCATGAAATCCTTGAACCGCACATTCTCATACGTGTGGTAACGAATCGAAAGCTTCTCGCTGTTCGCATAGATCGTTCGCATCGGATCCAGCTGCGCCGTGTAAATTCCCAAATTGATGTCCGTCAAGAACGCCCCCAACATCACCACGCAATCACTCCCCTCCACATACCGCCGCACATCATCCCGCCCCAACGCCCCCTCATAAACGCCAAGATAAAATGAATGCTGTTCTCCAATCACCGATTTTCCCAGCACCGTTGTCGCCACCGGAATGTTTGTCTTGTGCACCAGCTTCATCAATACGTCCTGCAATCCAAACCGATGCACCTCCACATCCGCCAGCCACACCGGCTTCTTCGCCTTGTTGATCATCGCCTCCGCCTCTGCCAGCGCCGCCCGCAATGTCTCGGTGTCGCTCTGTTCATGAATCTCCTCCGGTCGATAATATTGAATGCCCGTCTTGAACACCATGTCGCGTGGCAGCTCGATATATACCGGCCGCTTGTACCGCAACGCTGCGTGCAACACCCGGTCAATTTCCTGGAACGCTGTCTGCGCGTCGCTCAACACCGTCGAGGCCACGGTGATCTGCTCAAACACTTTCTTCTGCGTATCAAATTCCTTGACCTTGTGATGCAACAATGGATTTTTCTCCCGCTCATTCATCCCCGGCGCGCCGCTGATCACCACCACTGGAGATTTTTCCGCATAAGCTCCCGCCGTCGCATTCGCCACTTTCAATCCACCCACGCAATAGGTGATGCACACCGCCCCCAACCCCCGCATCCGCGCATACGCATCCGCCGCAAAGCCCGCCCCCTGTTCATCACAGGTGTTGACCATCGTAACCAGCTTGCTCTTCGCCAGTTGGTCATAAAATCCCAACACATAATCTCCCGGTATGCCGAAGACATGGCCGACCCCATGCGCATGCAGTTGCTCGATGAGATACTCCCCTATGGAAATCGCCTTTTTCATAATGGCAGTCCTTCGCCTGCAATATGCCATGGATAAACCTTTCTGGAAATTCTTTTGACATGGACGGCACCCCTTCTACATTGCTTGTACGGCAGCACCTACCGCCCGCACTCCTCAAACACGATGCGCCGGTTCCAAAGCGCCGATTTGGTTTTGTCTGATTTATATCATGATTACTGAAGAGCAAATTAAAGAGGCACTCAAAGCCGTGAAATATCCCGGCTACAGCCGCGATATCGTTTCGTTCGGTCTGGTGAAACAAGTCAACATCAGCAACGGCTCCGTCAACGTCTCGATGCAACTCGCCTCGGGCACACCCGAGGTCGCTCAACAGATCAAAACCGAAAGCGAACGCGTTTTAAAATCCCTTCCCGGCATCACCGCCGCGCAGGTGCATTTGCAGGCCCCCACCGGCGCACCGGCAGTCGCCGCTCAAAATCCCTGGCAAAACCAAAATAAAATTCCCGGCATCAAGCGCATCGTCGCTGTCGCCAGCGGTAAAGGCGGTGTTGGCAAGTCCACCACCTCAGTCAACCTTGCCTGCGCCCTTCAACATCTCGGCGCCAAGGTAGGCTTGCTCGACTGCGATATCTATGGGCCCAGTATTCCCCTCATGATGGGCATTCACCGCAAGCCGACTGTCACGGAGGACGAAACCATGATGATCCCTCCCGTCGCCCACGGAGTGAAAGTCATGAGCATGGGCCTTTTGATCGAGGGGGATAGCCCCGTAATTTGGCGCGGCCCCATGATCATGAAAACGATCCAGCAATTCATCACCTCGGTTGCCTGGGGCGAACTGGACTACATGATTGTCGATCTCCCCCCCGGCACTGGCGATGCCCAGCTTTCCCTTTGCCAAACCGTTCCTTTGGATGGTGGCGTGATCGTTACCACCCCCCAGGAAGCCTCATTGGGCGTTGTCCGTAAAGGCATCGCCATGTTCGAAAAGGTAAACGTCCCCATTTTGGGAATTGTCGAGAATATGAGTTACTTCACCACCCCAAACGGCGAGCGGGTTGAAATATTCGGTCACGGTGGCGGCAAATCTGAAGCCGAGCGTCAAAAGGTGACATTTCTAGGCGAGATACCCATCTTTACCGAAATCCGCATTGCAGGTGATTCAGGCGTGCCAATCGTTGTATCCGCCCCCGAAAAGCCTGCTGCCAAGGCCTTCCTTCAAGTGGCTGACCACCTGCGCGCTAAACTTGGCTAGTCGTGTAGCCTATTTTGGCTACTTGCCAAATCAGAGTCCACACTACATTTTGATGTAAGTAGATTGGCGCACACCCCGAGAGAAATAAGGTTGTTTTCTCGGAAACTATGTTACATAGTCGTGACAAATCGACTTTGCAAGTATGTCTAACGACACAAAAGACATTCCTACTGGTAGTGATTTGCTGAAGAATTCTTCGCTCTATCGCGAGTTCCAGGCAGAGCGCGAGGAGATTCTTAAGCATAAATGGATCGAATCAGAAAAAGCCGGCAAGGATATTGGTTTTGAACGGGCTCTGACTGATTGGATTGTAAAGCACCGATCCAAATGGCGTAGGAGTCGGCATTCTCCAGGTAAGACCGATATCTGAGAATCTCTGGTCCTTTAAAGCAATCCTGCGAGGTTGCGAAGGTTGCCAATGAACAAATGTAATTTAAATTTCCCCGCGAACCGGCACTTCACCGGCTCACTTTTTTTATGTCCGATTCGACCCTGATCCTGAACACCTCCGCCCTCCAACGCGCCCTCACCCGCATCGCGCACGAAATCGCGGAGCGCAACGAAACCAGCAAAGATGTCGTCATCATCGGCATCCAGCGTGGCGGAGTCCAACTGGCGCACCGCCTCAGCACCATCCTCGCTGGCATCTGGAATCATCCCGTTTCCACTGGCAGCCTGGACGTCAGCATGCACCGTGACGACCTGGATCGCCACATCACACCCAACATCCAACCCACCGTCATCCCTTTCGACATCACCGCCAAAACCGTCGTGTTGGTCGACAATGTTCTGTTCAGCGGCCGCACGATCCGCGCCGCCATGGATGCCCTCAATGATTTCGGACGTCCCCAGCGCATCCAACTTGCTGTGCTCATCGATCGCGGCCATCGTGAACTGCCCATCAAGGCCGATTTCGTCGGCAAGAATGTCCCCACCTCGCTTAACGAAAACGTGAAGGTGCAACTCAGTGAAACCGGCGGCGAAGATGCCGTTTACCTTCAGAAAAAATGAGCTGGAATCGCAAACACCTGTTGGACATAGAATCCCTCAGCCCCGAGGAGATTAACACCGTTCTCGACACTGCCCGCGCTTTCAAGGCGGTCGGCGAACGCGCCATCAAAAAAGTCCCGGCGCTACGCGGAAAAACCGTCATCAACTTGTTCATCGAACCTTCCACCCGCACCCGCATCAGCTTCGAACTGGCAGCGCAACGCCTGACCGCGGACATCATCAATTTCACCGCCGAAGCCTCCTCTCTCAAAAAAGGCGAGACGCTCAAGGACACCGCTCGCAATCTCGAAGCACTTAACGCGGACATCATCATCATTCGTCACAGCGCCACCGGCGCAGCGCATTTCCTATCGCGATTCCTAAACGCCTCCGTCATCAATGCCGGCGATGGTGCCCACGAACATCCCACCCAGGCGCTGCTGGATACTTACACCATTCGCGAGCGCAAAGGCAAAATTGCCGGCCTCAAAGTCACGATTCTTGGCGACATCCTGTACAGCCGCGTAGCCCGCTCCAACATCTGGGCGTTGTTGAAACTGGGTGCTCACGTCACTCTGTGCGGCCCTTCCACCCTGGTTCCCAAGGTATTCGAGAAGATGGGTTGTCGCGTCACTCACAATGTTGAGGAAGCCATCGCCGATGCCGACATCATTAATCTCCTGCGCATCCAGCACGAACGTCAGCGCAAATCCATGTTTCCCAGCCTGGGCGAATACACCAGCTTGTTTGGCTTGAACAAAAAACGCCTCGCCATCACCAAACCCGACGCCCTCATCATGCACCCGGGCCCCATTAATCGTGGCGTGGAAATCGACAGCGAGATTGCCGATTGCGGCCGCTCCGTCATCCTCGAACAAGTCACCAACGGCCTCGCCGTCCGCATGGCCGTCCTCTTCCTCATTAACGGCGGCAAAGGCCCCCAGGAAGTCGGCTGATTTAAAATCATTCCTCATTAAAAGGGCGATTTTCGTGAGTGGCTCCGTTTTTTCTTCTTCGACCACTTCAGATCCGTCTTCGCCCCTTTCCTAAGGGCTGAAAGCCCGCCCACGTTATAGCCCGGGGTGAAGCGCGCAAAGCAGCGCTGAGCCCCGGGTTAATGTCCTCTTAAAAATCTTCGGACCCATAACGCCAGCCTGCACTTGCGAGTTCAACCGAAGGATTCAATCACGCCAAATTCCTCGCGAACCTATCGCGCTCAGCTCTCTCACTGATTGAAAGCTCAAAAACACAATTTGTAATTCTTGGCATCCCCACACATCCGCACCTTTTCTGCGTGCAACGTGCGACACCTCGCCACTCACGTTTTGTGCGCCAAAATGTCATGGAATTTACCTGCCCCCAATCCTCACCACCACCGCGGACGTCTTCTCCACCCCTACCCTCCATTCACCCGCTTTAGCTGACTTTACCCTCACCCACTTCCCACGCCACGGGCCATCGTTTGTTATCAACTTACCCCCGAGCATCACATCCGTTTTCGCCGCAGCATCACCGCCCGGTGCAGTCAGGAACATCGCCTCGGCGCGCCCGCTCATTCCATCCGCCCGAATCGTCACCTCTGCCCCGCGCGCACCAGCGCCGTGATCCTTGTTGATGATGGTCACAAAAAGATTCCCACCATCACGCACCGCATAAGCCGTCAGATTAACCCCGTCCGGATTGGAGATCGAAATCGGTTGAACCCGGCCGTGCCCGCCAAGATTAAACACCGCAAGCCCATATGCCTTCGGATTGATCGTCACACGCCCCTGAGCATCCAAAGTGAGAGCTCCATTCACCGCCCATTGCGTGTTGTGAAAATCAACACCTTTGGCATCATGCGCCGCCCACCAATGAAGAAAATCCAGCGCCCACAAGGCTCCCGCGAAGGTGTCGCTTCCACCCGGTACCCCGCCGGTATAATGATCGTTCGCCTCGGTGAATCGAAACGGCAACCCGTTCGACAAAACGACCGCTGTCACCTTGTCGTAGATCGTTTGGTTGGCCTTAATCCAATCGGGCGACAGCATCGTCTCGATTCCCTCTGCGGGACTCAGGCCCCGCCCCGCTCCGCCAACATAAAAATGCTCCACAACAGCACTGATCAGGCCCGAATTCTTTTCCGCATCGGCAAAATCGATCGTCCAGTGAACGTTGCCGCTGCTTGCATCCGGTCCGGCGAACTTCGCCTCGGGCACAGCATTGCTAATGGCAGAAGCAAATTTCTCCCATCGACCAATGTAAGTCGTAAAATTGGTAATGGCCCAATCCTGATTGTAAACGCGCCGGAGGTCGGGCTCATTGCCAAGCGCAAAGCAGTCGAGGTTCGACCGATAATGGCTCCAGATATATTTGGCAAGGACAGCGTTGGTTTCGGCATAATGCATTGCGGGATCGGGTTCCAGCAGGCGCAAGGAATAGATCACCTTTTTCACACGGGCAGCGCGGACAAAAGCAAACAGGTTGTCGATGTCCGTTTCGCCAGGGATTGGCGTGGTGACAGGTGATTCGACCGTCGTTCCTCCCACACGCAAATGGGTAATACCAACGTTCTGGAAGAGGGTAATGAGGGACGTGTTGGTGGCGCTGAAAAAATGTGTACCGCCTTCCTTGGGCAAAAGAGCCTTCATCCCAAAACTCAACCCGACGAAATCATCCGGAATGGTTGCGCCGGATGTCTCCGTTCCAATCGTCAGGTCAATCGGCGACTGCGCCACTGCCGCCCCGCCCCAAAGACCAACGACACAAATCAATCTTATCAATCCTGAAATCAGTTTCATTTAATTAACAATGCCTCCGGCTGCCACGATCCGTGTTTGCGCATCCACGCCGGCGGTAACGAATGCGCCCTCTTCCATCCTCGCCTCTGGCGCAAACTGAAAAGGGCTGAAAGCCCGCCCCCGTTATAGCTCGGGGTGAAGCGCAGAATGCGCTAAGCCCCGGGTTAAACGTCTTCTTTAAAACCTTCGGCCTCATAACGCCAACCACTCCCCCCAGCCCAACCGAAGGATTCAATCGCACCAATATTTTCCCCCACTTCCCCCCAATTCCCAAGGGCTGAAAGCCCGCCGCGTTATAGATGATATGGGTATTGGCGGGTGAGCGAAACAGCGCTACACCAATGGTTATATGAAAAAACAAACCAACACCAATACCCACCCCACAACCTCAACACAAAACGCTCCCAAAGCCAAGAGCATCAAGCTGGGCATCGATGTGCACGCCGACAGTTATCGCGTGGTCCGGCAGGTCGATCACGCCACGCCCCAGCCGGCCCAGAAATTCACGCCCCAGGATTTTCTGGTCTGGGTGAAGAAACAACTCTCCCTCGCTGAAAAGGTTTACACCTGTTACGAGGCTGGTCCCTTTGGCTACGGTCTCCACCGAAAACTTGCCGAGCTGGGCATCACCAACTACGTCATCTGCCCCCAGAACTGGGACGAGCGGGGCAAGGGAGTCAAAACCGACAAGACCGATGCCCTCGCTCTGGCCCAGCGGCTATCCAGCTACGTGCAGGGCAACGAGCGATCTCTGGCCATCGTGCGCGTACCCACGCCGGAGGAGGAACTGGCCCGGGCGGAAAGCCGTCAGCGCGAACAGCTCCAGGCGCACAAACTGCGCCTGGAGGCTCAGGGCCGCAGTCTCCTGCTTTATCACGGGGTGCGCATCAAAGGCCGTTGGTGGCTGGCCAGCCATTGGGAGAAGTTGTGTTTGCAGATCTCGCCACGTCTGCAACAACTCCTCTCCACCTTAAGGGAATTGGTCCTGGCTGTGCAGGACCACCTTAAGAGCGCCACACGGGATTTAAAGGAGAAGGCCACGCCGCAACCTTATGGCTTGGGAGCCCTGACCAGCCAGGTGATTAAAAGGGAGATCCTCTCCTGGGACCGGTTCAAGAACCGCCGCCAGGTGGCCAGCTACACGGGCCTTTGTCCCGGAGTGCATGCCAGCGGCGAGCGTCACCGCCATGGCCCCATTACCCGGCACGGCAATAAACGCCTGCGCACCGCCTTGATTGAAATGGCCTGGCGGCTCCTGCGCTTTCAATCCAAGTACCGACCCATTGAAAGGCGGCGTGTTCTCCTGACCAGCACCAAGGCGGGCGGCGGCGCCAAGCAAAAGGCCATCGTCGCCATCGGACGCCAGCTGGCCATCGACTTGTGGCGCCTTGGCACCGGCCGCACCACCCCCGAAAAGCTGGGGCTGAGAATGGCGGCCTAAAACCGGAGGCTCCCCATCAACCAAACTGGAAATAATTTTGGAGCGGTGCGCGCCCGGCCCCAGGCATGGGTCAGCTGGACTGAACCCGATTTATAGATGGGGCGTGCTTCGTTCCTCTTCACCGACTTGAGAATGTCAACTGGCACTGAACTCCTTAAAAACGGACTCACGTGCGAATAGCAGACTGAACCGGTGACACCAACCGTTCACATGGAAGAGGAAACGCCAGCCAAAAAAAACCAAAAGAAAGACCTCCTTTAGAGAAAAGAAAAAACACAAAAAAACTTCACTCGCTTGACATACCTCATAGCAGCCTGGGGTGAAGCGCTCCGAGCGCTGAGCCCCAAGTAATCAGTTTCCTAAAAACCTTCGGCCCCACAACGCTGGCCTGCTCCTCCCAGCCCAACCGAAGGATTCAATAGCGCCAAAATCCTCGCGCACCAATCGCACTCATCCTCTCCCCGATTGAAAGCTCAAAAACACAATTTGTAATCCTTTGCCTCTTGATATATGCCACCTTATGCTTGCAACGCGCAACAACCTTCCGCTAACGATCCCTTCTTCCATCCTCGCCTTCGGTGCAAACTCAAAAGGACTGAAAGCCCGCCGACCGGGCAGGCCCACGTTGCAGCAAAAAAATGGAAGGATTGTCGCCCGTCCCTTGCAAAATTTTCTCTAGCCCTCCGCTTTTTAAGAAGCTATCCTTTTTACGCCTGAGGTTAGGGATTTTCTAGCTGGGCAGTTGAATAAATAAACTGCGGGCATGTCGAAATGATTGCGTTCTCTGGGAATTAACGAAAAAATATCAGAAAGAACATGCAGCTACTTGCCAAGCTCAGCTCCACCACACTTTTCCTCCAGGAACTCGTCAACGCGCCGCGACAGGTCGGCGCCATCCTGCCCAGCTCAAAAAATCTCGCTGCTGCCATGGCCCGCTGGCTCCCGGAAGACTCGAACACTTTCGCCCTCGAATTGGGCCCCGGCACCGGCGTCGTCACCCAGGCCCTGATCGAGCGTGGACTGCCCGAGGACAGGTTGATCGCCATCGAGCGCTCTCCCAAAATGGCCGACCACCTCCGCAGCCGTTTCCCGCGTGCAAAGATTATCACGGGCGATGCCTTCCAACTGGATAAACTCCTTAAAAAATATTCCCGTCACGCCACTCAAATCGGCGTCGTCTTCTCCAGTCTGCCCCTGCTGAATTTCAAGCCCGCCATTGCGGACGACCTCGCAAAAAAAATCCGGGCCACACTGGCCCCCAATGGCAAACTCGTCCAATACAGTTATCATCTGGGAAACAAACAACCCAAAGCCGCCGCCCATTTCAGCTACGTTGCCTCAGACCTCATCTGGGCCAATCTCCCCCCCGCCCGCGTCAGCGTTTACCAAAAGTAACCAGGCCGCTATCCCCTGGCGCACTAAGCGAAGATAAGAAAGCTTTGGCAAAAAAGACCGGCCAATTGCTGCAAATCTGACTGAATCGTACACGACCGCTGTAGACACCTCTGCTCCAAAGGCCCAACGGGCCGGCCTTACCTTAGCCCAGGTCGGAGCCGCAGGCGAAGGCCTGGGAACAAGCCCACAAAAAGATCCCCGCTTCGGCCCGCGATGTTAAACACCTCGAGGCAGACGACCGAAGCGGAATCTACCGGCGTAACGCCACGCACCACCATCACCTTACTCTTGGCAATATTTTCCTCACCGCCCATTACTTAAACATCAATCGACAGATGATCACCGACGCGATGATGCTCACCGTATCCGCCACCAGACCCGCCGGCACCGCATGACGAGACCGCTTGATCCCAGTTGCCCCGAAATAAACCGCCAGCACATAAAAAGTCGTCTCCGTACTGCCGTAAATGGTTCCGGCCATCCTGCTTAAAATGTGATCCGCGCCATTCTGTGTCACCAGGTCTGTAAATATTCCCAAGGTTCCACTTCCACTCAACGGTCTCACCAGTGCCATCGGCAACAATTCCGGCGGAAAGCGCACCAAATTCATCGCCGGTGCCAGCAACTTGGTCAGCATGTCAATCCCACCCGCCCCACGGAACATCCCAATCGCCACCAATATCGCCACCAGGTTTGGAATGATCTTGATGATCACCTGAAAACCTTCCTTCGCACCCTCCACAAACTCTTCATATACCTTGATTCTCCGCACAAATGCATATAGCGGGAAAAAGGAAAGCAATATTGGAATGGAAAGCAATGACAGCGTCTTCACCGCACTAATCAGGTGATTGTCCTTCTGCAAATCTTCAGGCACCGGTTTGCCAAACACTTCCGGAAACCACAAGGACACAAAAAGCCAAAGGAAGAAAAGTGCATAGCCGACAAGGACCAAAATTCCCCACCATTGCAATGGCTGGATGGTGATCGCTTCCTCCTTCGTCGCCTCCGTGGCGACTTGCTCCGCCTTCTTTTTTCTATCTTCCTCGGTAATGGGTGGCAACCGGAACATTGGCAACTTCTCCAGTATCTTCACCATAATGATTGCCGAAATCGCGGCGCAAACAGTGGCCAGAAAAGATGAGCCAATGATGGAAGAAGGATCCTTGGATTTGTTTACTGCCAAAATGGCGACTGCCGTCACCGGGATCAATTGAATGGAACTCGTATTGATCGCCAGGAAGGTGCACATGGCATTTGTCGCCGTGCCCGGTCGCGGATTCAACGAATCCAAATCCTTCATCGCTCGAATTCCCAATGGCGTCGCCGCGTTGGAAAGCCCCAACATATTTGCCGCCATGTTCATCACCATCGATCCCATGGCCGGGTGCTCCGGTGGAACATCGGGAAACAACCGCACCATCAGTGGCCGCAGCAGCCGCGCGAGGATTTGAACCATACCCGACTTTTCCGCCAGCCGCATAATCCCCAGCCACAGCGCCATGATCCCGATCAGCGGCAACGAAATATCCATCACCGCCGTCTTCGCCATGTTGAATGCCCCGTCCGAAACCTCCTTCATATGGCCCGTCACGCCGCCGATCACTACGGCGAAAACCAGCAATCCAAGCCATATATAGTTGAGCATCGACCCGACCCTACACTTTCCCCAAAGAAATGCGCGAGTAAAATTTGTGCTGTCTGCCCTGCCTTGCCTGCTTCTCCTCAACATCCGACTCTCATCCCTCGAGCCATTGATCCTTTGCCCTTCGCCATCAATTTCAGTGTACCCTCTATGCCATTTCCCAAGCTTCCTCAGGGCTGAAAGCCTGTCATGTTAAAGCCCGGGGTGAAGCGCGGAACGTGCTGAGCCCCGGGTAACCATCCCCTTTTCAACCCAACTGACTGCCGAAGGCGCGAGCCCAAGCGAGCATCTCCCCCACCCTTAACCCGCAATCGTTACACATGCTCTGATTCAACGGGCCTTGGTCATTGACATTGGTCATTCCCTAAGGCTGCTTCTCCGGAATCTCAATCACATCCCCATCCCGCAGCCACAGGCTATTTGCAGACATGAAAGGCTCAGTTTCATCAATCGGCCTATTTAACTTAACATAGGCAAACACGAATTGTCGTGTCGGCAGTTTTCCTTGCTGGGTTCGTTTCTGGATGTCGGCCTTAAGATCAAAAACCATTTCCTCCGTTTTCTTCGTCCCTGGATCGGTTCGTTTGACTTTGACACGCGTTAAGTCCGAGGATGCCAACAGCACATTCGCCTCGAATAACACCTTTGGTAACCAGAAGGATGAAATCCGAATGTCTGGTGAAGCTGGGCGAGACACAAACTGGGCTTGAAACTCAGCAACGGTGGGTAGACCGGGGGCAAGGATCACCTTTGTTGATTTTCCTTTTACAATAATGGTTACATTTCGCTCCAGGCATTTTATCAAAGTTGCTGTAATCTTGCCCGGCAGCCCCGACCACTGCTCCGTCACACTATGATCCAGTTCCGGTATTTCAACGATATCCCCCCATTTCAACAGAATGTCCTTCGAGCAATCCCCATTGGTAAGCGCAGCTTCAAGATTAAGTTTCAAACTGTTAGTACGCCCATCCTCCTCCAAACGGCTGATCGTGATTTTGGTGAAGTCTGGAAATCTCAAGCCCGGCGGCTCCTCACCCTTCGCAGTCCAATGGTTTGCCCATGCGTCCGGAGTATAGGACCGGGCAATCAGCTCAAAGAGCGTGTAATTGTTATAAGCATTTGTCCCCTTCAAAAATATGTCTTTGATCAAATCTTCCCGACTGATACCGATGACCGAGAGGCGACGCAAATTCTCGTTAGCTCCAGCCTTGCGTAACTGTTCAACAATTTCGCTCATCTTTTCTCTGTCGATGGCGGCGACATCGCTCCGATTGGCATAAGACTTTGCCATGGAAATCGCCGTAGTCCCTCCATTATCCTGTTGGTTAATGTCAGCTTTGTGTTCCAGCAGCAGGGTTATCATCTGCTGGTTCCGTTGTTGCACCGCAATCTGCATCGGCGAGGCGCCACCCTGCTTGAAAGGAGCGTTAACATTCGCCCCGGCATCCAGCAGCAGCCCGGCAATTTTAACATCATTATTCACCAAAGCCGACTGTAACGGTGTGTAACCCTGATTATTCAAAACTTCCAGTTGCGGCTTAGACTTGAAAATGCTGGCAACGATATCTGCCGATCTGTTAGCCACCGCCAAATTTAGTGCAGTTTGGTTCTGATCTGTTTGGGCATTTACTTCCGCTCCTGTCGCGAGCAGCAGGTCCACAGCTTGCTTTGAACCGGTGGAAACCGCAGCCATTAACGGCGTGTAACCATTTCTTGTCTTCGCTTTTATATCTGCATTTTTTTCAAGAAGAAGTTTCACGATCTCCAGACCCCGATCAGAAGCGGCTACGTGCAATGGCGCGTATCCTTCAACATTCCTGATGTTTGCATCAGCGTGATTGGCTAATAATAGTTCCACTATGGCTCTGTTCGCCGCCAATGCCGCAGCATACAGCGGTGTATTTCCGGCGGAATCCACCGCGTTAACCTCGGCTCCTTTTGCCAGCAGCAGTTCTGCTACCGATTTAAAACCCTTCTCAGCAGCAAGATGCAACGGCGATTTTCCATTTTGACTCCTGGCATTCACATCCGCTTTGTGTGCGATCAATTCCTCCGCGATAGCTCGAAAACCATTCATGGCTGCGTGATGGAGTGAGGTGTAACCTAATTCGTCTGTTGAAGGAGCACTCGTTGCTCTTGAGGTCAGTCTGGCAGATCCCCTTTGCATGGCGTTCACATTGGCTCCATGCTCCAATAGCAATGCAACCATGGACTTGTTGCCTCTCTGTGAAGCTTCAATCAACGGTGTTCGCCCTGTTTGTGTATCTATTGCTTCTATGTTGGCACCGTTATCCAGCAGGAATTTGACCACCTTCAATTGTCCCTCGTCCGCTGCTTGATTCAAAGGCGCCGCCCCATTCACCGGCGTGTTGATCAAGTCCGGGCTATCCTTAATCATATTCTGGATCTGCTCTATTTTTTGATCTTCTACTGATAACGCTGGTCGAAATCCTAGTACCCCGGCCGGGGGAGGGCTTTTGACGGTAGCCTGTAGTCGGTCCACAAAGGTTCCGTTGGTTACCGAACTTTTCCCACCATTCTCCACATACCCCTGACTCAATTTCACCAACTCCGGCTGATCCGCAAACTCCTTCACAATCCGTTCATACTGCACCGTCGCCTCATTCGTTTTGCCCTGCTTGCGGTAACACTCGCCCAATCGAAAAATCGCCGTCGCCGCAAATTTCCTGTCCTTGTCGGTCTGCGCAATCGCCCCCTGATACGCCTGGATGGCCGCATCCAGATTCCGATTCGCCTCCTCCTCAAACAGACCCTTCTGCAACATCCCGCTCACATCATTCGTCGCGGCCAGGCCCGTCATCGCAAACAAGGCGATGCCCAAAACCATCAGACTCCATCGAACTCGCTTCATAATCTCGTTCATGCTTTCACTCTGCCTTCTTTTCAATTTTGTTTTGTCACACTTTTGCAAAATCACTCTGGATTATTTTTTCTGTTTCCCGCCGCCGTCTTCCACCTTTAGGCCTCGGCAGGAATTATTCGATTCAACCACAGATGTATGCGGATAAACGCAGATGCAGGCAGCGAATACAAGAAGGCGGGAAAGCCCAACCACACTCACCACAGGGGCGGGTGCACTCTGGTCTCGGAAAATATCTCCGAATGAATTCTTATCTGTGTCCATCTGTGTTTATCTGTGGTTTGAACTGCTTCGTTCCGGCTCAGCCCTCCAGTCGGTACCCCACTCCATGCACCGTCTTGATCCACCTCGGCTTCTCCGGATCGCTCTCAATCTTCGCCCGCAGACTCGCGATATGATTATCCACCGTCCGCGTCGTGGGAAACGCCGCATAACCCCACACCACATCCAGAAACCGTTCCCGCGATATCGGCTCTCCCGGCGCTTCACTCAACAACCGCAACATCGCATATTCCTTCGCCGTGAAATGCAAATCCTTGCGACCTCGCCTGGCCGTTTGCTTCACCATGTCAATTTCCACCTCGCCAAATCTCAACGTCGCCACCGCGCGCTTCTCCCGCTGATGCCTACGCAACATCGCCCTCACGCGCGCCAGCAATTCATCCGTGCTGAACGGTTTCACCAGGTAATCATCCGCCCCCGCATCCAAACCCGTCACGCGATCCTCAATCTGTCCCTTCGCCGTCAGCATTAATATCGGCACTGGATTCGCCAACCGCCGCAATTCCGCGCACAACGCAAAGCCATCCAGCTTCGGCATCATCACATCCAACAAAACCAGGTCCGGCTTCTCCGCCATCACCCGCTTCAGCCCCTCCTCCCCATCCGCCGCCGTAATGACGCGATAGCCCTCGCCCTCCAGGCAATCCTTCAACGCCGTCCGCATCGGCACCTCATCTTCAATAATCAATATCCGCGCCATAGCTCTCTCTCTATGTCCTCAGTGTCTCCGTGGTGAATCACCCTCACCGAACCGTGGCAACTCAATCGTAAACCGGCTCCCCTGTCCCACTTCACTCCGCACCAACACCTTTCCTCCATGCCCCTCCACGATATGTTTCACAATGCTCAACCCAATCCCCACCCCCTGCGTCTCCCGGCGCAGCTCTGAACCAAGCCGGTAAAATCTCTCAAAAATTTTCTGATGCTCCGCTGCCGGAATGCCTTCCCCTTGATCCTCCACCCATAACGCCACCTCATTCTCCGCAAACTCCAACCCCACCTTCACCACGCTCCCCTTCGGCGAATGTTTCACCGCGTTATCAATCAAATTCACCAACGCCTGCTGCATCGCCTTCCCATCCAGATCCACCGACCTCGCTTTGCCCTTCACTTCCAATTCGATGCGAATCCGCTGCTCCTCCGCATACGCCTGCATCAACTTCACCGTCTGCTCCGCCAGCTTCACCAAATCCGTCGGATCGAATTCATACTGCTTCCTCCCCTGCTCGATGCGCGAGAAATCCAGCACATTCTCAATCAGCGACGACAACCTCCGACATTCCTGCACAATGAAATGAAAATATTCGTGTTGTTTCTTTGGTTCCGAAATCTTCCCCCGCTCCAATCCCTCCGCCATCAAACGCACCGACGCAATCGGCGCCCGCAACTCATGCGACACACTCGAAACAAAATTGCTCTTCATCTCACTCAAATGGAGCTGCCGTCGAAACGCCTGTCGCGCCGCAAAAAATCCAACCAACGCCGCAAACGCCGCCACGCCGATCAGCAAACCAAAAATCATTTCGTGTTGATGTTGTTGACGGAAAAAGGCTGCTGGATCCGCAAGTGTCACCGTCATCACGATGGGATAATTAGTCGATTCTGCAGTAGCCGCAACGGATTCAAGTTTCCAGTCGACTTTCTGCCCTCCGATTATGATCGTCCGTTCTGCTATCCGGATTTGCAAAGCATAATCCCCATTGCGATCTACAGCTTTGCAGAAGTAAACGAGATTAGTAATAACGTATTCCTCTGGTAAAACCGCGTACCAGCGTTTATCGGAACCCGACAACTCTCCGAATGTCCTTTGGTCTTGAAGAACAGCGAGCCAGGAAAACTGCTCTCCTCTTGAAAGCGTTTCACCTCCCACCCAGAATACAGAAGGCCAAGTTGTATTTCCCTCTCGGCCATCCCTGGCTTCGACATACCGTCTGCGCATCCACTGGCAGGAACTCCACAAATCAAACTGCCTCCATACCACCCCCCAACTAGGTCCAGGCTTAATCAGTTTTTGCAGATCAGTTCTAAGTTCATACTCAAATGGCGAGACGTGGTGCAAAAGCTTCGTGACCACTTGAACTGGATTTGTTCTCCAGTCTTCTGGCAACCGTGACGCCTGATGCTCTGCCAGGTTAAGAATCTTTATCGCCGCCAGATGAGTCAGAGAGAGACCCGCTTCCGAGGAATCGATGGTATCATTACCTGATGCGCCGAGCACCTCATTGTAGGCCGTAATTGCTTGTTCAGTCGTTTCAAAATGCTCCATCGCAACCGCTCGATTGAAGCGTGCGCGGATCATTAAATTCTCGGGCAAGTTACGGAGTCCACTGTTCTGGTGCACTTCGGATCTTGCTCGATCCTGACTCACAGAGAACATTCCAAATAGTTTGGGCCGCCTCAGGCCAGTCACCTCTCGATAGCGCCGCTTCCGCTGCCTGCCACTCTTTCGACTGTTGCGGACCCAACTGGTTTTCTGTTCTTAGCAATTGAGTTGGTTGGCTCGGCCATTCAAGAGGCTCGGGGTGGATTAACTCATTTTTTGAATTCACACAGAAAATCAGACTGTTTGCGAATTCTGGTGAGCTAGGCCCCCGAGATTGTGGGTCAAGGTTTGCCTCGTACAGAGCGTTGGAGGCTTGGAGTAGGACCTGTGACTGTTCGAATGCTGTGAGGGCAACCGCCGCCACCTGCTTGGCACCTTCTCTGGCTCGCTGCGCCGCCAAAGCTTGGTTCTGTAGCAAGGCCAAAATTCCGAACAACGTGAGCACCACCACCGGCAACAAAATCAATAACCCCTGCCAAAAAAAGCTCGGTTGTTTTTGTTGTTTCTGTTTAGCCATCTATGTGTGCTTCCGTTTTTAACACATTGGCCCATCTGAAGGAGCAAATTGTCACGGTTTTGCAAAATCTTCAGCTGTTGAAGTAATGCCAGAAAGGCGTCGAGGCTGTAACTGTAAGAGGTGACTTCGTTTACAAACCAAGCCTGTTCGCAAGGGCATCATCCACGAGTTCCATCTCTGAGCCATCAAGAGTTCCCAATCGACGCTCCAGCTTGATGGTGGATATGGTTTGAATTTGTTGAAGATGAAAGGCCCCGGGCTTGAGAAAAGGTTTGGGAATGCTCAACTCCCAACGATTGCCCCGCAATGCCGTGGTATGAAGTAAAACCGTCACCAGGTCCAGTTCGTCGTCTGCCGGATTATCGGTCAACAATAAGGCTGGTCTGACCTTGGCTGCCAAACCAAAATCCACAATCCAAACCTCACTCCTTCTTACGACTGGCATCCTCGTCCTCCATGCGATCAAACATCAAAGCCCCCTCAAGTGCTGCCTGATTGCACAACTGGACATCTTCATTCTCGGAAGCTAACTCCAACAATTTCTGACGGATGGCGCGCCGCTCCTGCTCAGAAAGCTTGGGCAATTCGTTGATTATCTCGGTCGCGCTCACAACTAGAGTCTAATCAATTCATTCACGTTGTCAGGTTGAAACTTTTGATCCAGAGCGTTTTGAGATTAGCCGGCATCCGACCGCCCCCACTGCCAATGCATCCACCTTAGATTTAGAATTATTCCAAATATTGACAACCTTCACCATTACATTAAGCTTTTCTTGTGATGAGCGCAGACAATCACAGTGCATTAGATCATCAACTGAACGAGCGACTGGCTACCAGTGGGTTCCGTTTTACGCCCCAACGCCAGCACGTTTATAACGTTCTGTTGGAAAAGCGCGATCATCCCACCGTCGAAGAGGTCTTTATTCGCTCCAAGCATGGCATGCCAGATATCTCAATGGCAACGGTTTATAACTGTCTAGATGCCTTGGTAACCTGCGGTTTGGTCCGTCACGTTAATCTTGATCGTTCCGCCACTCGTTACTGTCCAAATATGAAGGAGCATTGCCATTTTCACTGCGACTCCTGCGGCGGTATCTATGATGTGGATGTGTTGGCCGAAAACAACCCTGCCGGTCTCAAAATACCAGACGGTTTCCGGGTCAAACACTTTGATATTTCCATCCGCGGGCTCTGCCGCGACTGCTCCAATAAAGAGCAGAAATAGTTTAATTCCAACAATTTACGTTTTATGAGTACTGCCACTGATACTATCGAGGAATTTGTTAATAAGGAGTACAAGTATGGCTTCGTTTCGGATATCGATACGGAAACCATCCCTCCCGGCTTGAATGAAGATGTCGTTCGCTTGATTTCCAAAAAGAAAAACGAACCCCAATTCATGCTCGATTGGCGTCTCAAGGCCTATCGCCATTGGTTGACCCTCAAGGAACCGAACTGGCAAAAGGCCGAGTATCCGCCGATCGACTACCAAGCCTCCATATACTACGCTGCTCCCAAGCCCAAAAAGACCCTCAACAGTCTCGATGAAGTCGATCCCGAGCTGCGTAAAACCTTCGATAAGCTTGGCATCTCCCTCGACGAACAAAAGCGCATCTCCGGCGTCGCGGTCGATGCCGTCGTCGATAGCGTCTCGGTGGCCACCACGTTCCAAAAGGATCTGGCCAAAGTGGGAGTCATTTTCTGTTCGTTTAGCGAAGCGGTCCAGAAACACCCCGATCTCGTCGAAAAATACATCGGCTCCGTCGTTCCTTATACCGATAACTTTTTCGCCGCGCTCAATTCCGCCGTCTTCAGCGATGGTTCTTTTTGCTACATTCCGAAGGGCGTCCGCTGCCCGATGGAACTCTCCACCTACTTCCGCATCAATACTGCAAATACCGGTCAGTTCGAACGCACGCTCATCATCGCCGAGGAAGGCGCTTACGTCAGCTATCTCGAAGGCTGCACCGCTCCCATGCGTGATGAAAATCAATTGCACGCCGCCGTGGTCGAATTGATTGCCCTCGGCAAAAAGTCCGAGATCAAATATTCCACTGTTCAGAATTGGTATCCAGGCGATAAGGAAGGCAAAGGCGGTATTTACAATTTCGTCACCAAGCGCGGTAAATGCCAGGGCGAAGGTTCCAAGATTTCCTGGACTCAGGTCGAAACCGGTTCCGCCATCACCTGGAAATATCCCAGCGTCATTTTGCAGGGCGACAACTCGGTGGGCGAATTCTACTCCGTCGCGCTCGTAAACAACCGGCAGCAAGCCGACACCGGCACCAAGATGATTCACGTTGGTAAGAACACCAAAAGCACAATCATCTCCAAAGGTATTTCCGCCGGCAAAGGCCAGAATAGTTATCGCGGCCTCGTCAAGATCATGAAGAACGCCGAGAACGCCCGCAATTTCTCGCAGTGCGATTCCCTGCTGATCGGCGATAAATGCGGCGCTCACACCTTCCCTTACATTGAAGTGAAGAACACCACCGGTCGCATCGAACACGAAGCCTCCACTTCCAAGATCGGTGAAGACCAGATCTTCTACTGCAATCAGCGTGGCATCTCCACTCAGGACGCCGTGAACATGATCGTCAACGGCTTCTGCAAGGAAGTCTTCCGCGAGTTGCCGATGGAATTTGCTGTCGAAGCCCAAAAGCTCCTCGGCGTCAGCCTGGAAGGCAGCGTCGGCTGATTTTGGGTGCGGATGAAAACTGGAGATCATAAGGTTGAGATCGAAGGCGGTTACCTTTTCGAAAAGGGGACTTGGCACTTCCGAAGCGCATTCCTGCCCGAGCCAAGAATTTGGGGGCCTGCGATCGTCATAATCGCAGCTATCGTTTGGTACGGGGCCAACCATGCGCTTGATTGGTATTGGATTGTCGTTCCGTCGCTCATTATTTTTTTTGTCGGCACAAGCGTGATTTGGAGATTTACCATTGAACCGCAAAATGGAGTTGTGCGCGAACAAGCGCTTTTGTTTGCCCGCCGTGTTGTAAAAGAACAACTCATGTCGTTTGCTGACTTCAAATACATCTTCGTTGACCGCAAGGGCCCGGAAGGAGAGGAATTCAGGATTTTCTTACAGCACTGTTCCGGTCGCAAGATGCTAGTTAAATGCGAGTCAACGCCGCGCGGCGCCGAAGAATTGGCGTGGCGAATTTCCTGTGATACCGGCATAAAAATGAAAGGCGAGCGGGACTGAACAAGTCCTATCTTCCCAAACTGTATTTATTTATTTGTATTAATTTTAAAATGAGCAACCACTTACTCGAAATCAAAAATTTACATGCCGGTGTCGACGATAAGAAGATCCTCAAAGGCATCAACCTGACCATCAATCCCGGCGAAGTCCACGCGGTCATGGGCCCCAACGGCAGCGGCAAAAGCACGCTCGCGTCCATCCTCGCCGGACGCGAAGGCTACGACGTCACCGAAGGCCAGGTCCTCTATGACGGCAAGGATTTGCTCGAAATGGACCCTGAAGAACGTGCCCGCGAAGGTGTCTTTCTCGCCTTTCAATATCCGGTCGAAATCCCCGGCGTGAACAGCACCTACTTCCTGAAGGCCGCCCTCAATGAAATCCGCAAGCACAAAGGTTTGCCGGAACTCGACGCCATGGAATTTCTCCAACTCGTGAAGCAAAAGGTCAAGCTCCTCGAATTACCCGAAGACCTGCTCAAGCGCCCCGTCAACGAAGGTTTCTCCGGCGGTGAAAAGAAGCGCAACGAAATCTTCCAAATGGCAGTTCTCGAACCCAAGCTTTCCGTCCTCGACGAAACTGATTCCGGCCTCGATATCGACGCGCTCAAAGTCGTCGCCAACGGCGTGAACAAGTTGAAGAGCAAGAACAACGCCCAACTCGTCATCACCCATTATCAACGCCTGCTCGACTACATCATCCCCGATTTCGTCCACGTCCTCTACAACGGCAAAATCGTAAAGACCGGTGATAAAAGCCTGGCTCTGGAATTGGAAAAGCGCGGCTACGATTGGGTTATCAGTCATGAACCTGTATCAGCCTAGAATCTTCATCTAATTCATTCAAAACGGCGGTTGATCACCGCCGTTTTCCTTTTATCGATTGGAGGGCATGAGACCGATCACCTTGAAAAAGCCTGACTAGTAAAACGATGGCTAACCAACTATAATGGGATTGTCATTTAGGAATCTTGTCATGTATGAGTGACTCCGTTCCATCAGCCAAATCGGTTACAGACCGGGGAATGCATGACCGGAATCTGTATCGTCGTATCGTCAAGGATCGTGGCCTATGCGGCCTTGCCAATAATACGAAGTGGGATGAACTTACTTCTGCAATGCGCTCGCGCATGGGCAAGGCTTGGACACCAAAAAATCGCTGCAAATGCCTCGATAGCTCACCATCTTATTGGGACGGTGAGTGGTTCTACCACCTTCCTTTTCCGCTTATGTCTCTGGAGTGGCTGGACCTCTCCTTTCTCGAAAAAAAGAAACAATCGAGCTCCACTTCAATAACTGTTGACCACTCAGGATGGATCGAGGAATTATTGAACGGTATCGGCTTAGACTATCAAAAGGGCAAAAGCGTAATTCGCATTTTTGGCTACAGCCCGCGGAACTTTGACCTTTTTGAGGCATAAGAACTTCGATTGTTTCTTCGCACAGCTTGCTTTGATCGCACACCATGGCTACCCTGCACATTGAATGCGTCTGCTTGACCGCTATTTATTGCGTGAATTGTTGATTCCTCTGAGATACTGTCTGGGGGGGTTTCTGATATTTTGGATCTCATTCGATCTAATTAACAGCATACACCAGTTTCAAGAGGCCAAGCTCCACCTTTTCGATGTAGTTCAATACTATCTGATCACGGTTCCTTCCTTCCTCGTCATCGTTTTGCCGATGGCCCTGTTGCTCGCTTTGCTCTACACACTCTCGAATCATGCCCGGCATCACGAAATCACCGCCATCCGCGCCGCCGGCATAAGTCTTTGGAGAATTTGTATTCCGTACGTCGCCGTCGGCCTCGTGTTTAGCGCCGCAGTATTTGCGATCAATGAATATTGGATTCCCGATAGCGATCAAAAAGCGCAGGACATTCTCGATAAGTATAAGCCTAACCGACCGGACGGCTCCAACAAGGATGTTTACCGCAACTTCGGAATTCCCAACGGCCGCGACAAACGCACGTGGGATATCGGCTCATATAATCTGAAAACTGAAATCATGACTGACCCCAAGGTCAGTTGGATCGATACCAACAATCTACCGCACCGTTTGATCGCGGAACGCGCCGAGCGCACCAATGACGTTTGGACATTCTACAACGTCACGGAATTCGAAACCATGCCCGACGGCTTCATGGGTCCCACGATGAAGACCAACGTCGTTGCACATCCCGAATTTTCCGAAACCCCGGACCAAATCCGGCGCGAAATCAAATTCAGCAAACGGCTCACCTCTCATAACGCCAAGGCTGCCGAAGTTCCCATCGTCGACATTCTGGATTACCTGGATTTGCACCCCGTCCTCACCAAGAAAAATAAATGGTGGCTCTACACACAATTGCATGGGCGCCTCGCCGCTCCCTGGACCTGTCTGGTCGTTGTTTTTCTTGCCATTCCTTTCGGCGCGGCTTCCGGCCGGCGCAATATTTTCGTCGGCGTCGCCAGCAGCATCGTCATCGTCTTTGCCTACTACGTTCTGCTAAAATTAGGATTGGCCCTGGGCACCGGCGGCTATGTGCCAGCCTGGGTCGCCGGCTGGCTGCCCGACTTCGTGTTCGGCGCTGCTGGCATCTGGATGCTTCTTCGAGTGCGTTGAGTTTGCACTCCACAGTTTTGAGAAGCTGATGAAATTTTTATGAACTTTCCGAATCGAACACCGGGTGATGAACTCGCGGACCTGAAGGTGCGTTATGCGCGCCTCGATTTGCTCTATCAGGTCGGCAACGTTATCCATTCCACTCTCGATCCGCAGGAAGCCCTGCAGTTGATCATCGACCAGGCGGTCCGCGTGATGCGCGCTTCCAGTGGCTCGGTCGTTTTGATTAATCCGACGACCAACTTTCTCGAGATCCACGCTTCCATGGGTTTGCCTCCCAATGCCGCCGCCTTAAAACTGCGCGTCGGCGAGGGCATCACCGGATGGGTCGCCATCAAGGGTAAAACCGTCCGCTCCGGTGATGTCACGCAGGACCCTCGTTACATCCAGTTGCGCCAAAATGTTCGCTCCGAGCTCGCCGTCCCCATGCTCGTCAACGGTGAAATCCGCGGAGTGATCAACGTCGACTCGGATCGCAACAACGCTTTCAGTGAAGGCGATCAGGAACTGCTCGAAGCACTCGCGCTGTCGGCTTCGCGCGTCATCCAAAACACCTGGCTCTACGAACAACTCCGCTTAAAAGCGCGCCTGTTCGAGATGCTGGCCAGCGTTGGTCAAACCATCAACTCCGCACTAAACCTGGATGATGCGCTCCACGTTATCACGCGCGAGGCTTGCGGCATGATGCAAGCCAAGATGTGTTCCCTGCTCATGCTCCAGGAATCAGGTGAATGGTTGGAATTGCGCGCGAGTCATGGCGCTGGCGAAGTGTACATGAAGAGCCCCAAGCTCAGCATGAACGAAAGTCTATTGGGCACGGTGGTCCGGCGTCGCAAACCGATCCAGGTGGAAAATGTGCAAACTTCCAGCCGCTATCAGCGCGCTGAAATCGCCCGGCAGGAAGGTCTGGTTGCGCTGTTAAGCGTGCCACTCATCTTCGCCAACGAATGCATTGGCACCTTGAGCATTTACACCGGCCGACCCTACAAGTTTTCCAACGAGGAAGTCCGCATCCTCTCCGCGCTCGCCGAGCTCTCGGCCATCGCCATTGAGAAGGCGCGGCTTTATGAACGCATTGTCGACGTCGAAGAGCAGTTGCGCCAGAACGAAAAACTTTCTGCCCTCGGCTTGCTCGCCGCGGAAGTCGCTCACGAAATCCGCAATCCACTCACGGTGATGAAGATGCTGTATCACTCGCTGGATTTAAAATTTCCCGCAGGTGATCCGCGTAACAAGGATGCCGAAATCATCGGCCAGAAAATGGAGCTGCTCAACAAAATCGTGGAACAAATTCTTGATTTCGCCCGCACCACCGAACCCACCTTTGCCGAGGTTCATCTGAACGAATTGATCGAGGAGCTCGGGCTTCTGGTCCGGCACAAGCTGCGCAATCAAAATGTTCAGTTCATCCATCATCTCGACTCTGATCTGCCCGCGGTCATGGCCGATGCCACCCATCTCGAACAGGCATTTCTCAATCTGATTCTGAATGCGGCCCAGGCCATGCCCAACGGAGGCAAACTCACCATCACCACACGCGCGATTGAAGGGGGCGGGAAGACTTTACAGGTGGCAGTGGACTTTAAAGATACCGGCGAAGGCATGACCGAAGAACAACGCCGCCGCGCTTTCTCCTCGGTGCTCTCCACCACCAAGGCCAAAGGCACCGGCCTCGGCCTCGCCATTGTCGGACGCGTCATCGAAACACATCACGGAGAATTGAAGCTGAAGTCCGCTCCGGGACGCGGCACCACCATCAGTGTTATTTTGCCCCTCGCCTGAGCCCAATAGCAGCTGCACAAATTGGAAGCCTCCACGAACCCACCGACTCACTCGGCGTGAGCATTCTTGAGCAACCCGCGACGGTGATCGCGCGACAGAGCTCATTCAACCAAAATGTGGACAACCACGATCCCCTCTTCCTTTGCCAATCAGTTGACCACCACGTGCAGATTAAGGTTTCCACGGACACTCCAAACCAACCCACGATCTCCAGAGGTCCGTAGGACCGAAATGTTTATAGCTACCAGGCAAAAAGAATAAACCCGCTTCGGCCCACGATGCCAACCCCTCTACCCCCACCATCCGAAGCGGAACACGACAGCGCCATCCCTCCACCTTCTGGTTTCAGAGCATCTTCACCCGCAAGACTCCAACTCAGGCCTCAGAAAATAAAAAGAGCAGGAGTAAATCCCCTGCCCTCTTTCACATTTCGTTGACGAATTATTTAAATAAACTCGTTAATCAAATTCTCCAGCATCTCCTGGCGCCCACTCGTATTCGGAGCTGCTTCACCTTTCTTCAGGATGTACGCCTCCAGCTCCTTGAAGTCCGTCTTGCCCTTCTCAATTTTTGCGCCAATGCCCGAATCATACGAGCTGTAGCGCTGCTGCACGAACTCAGCAAGACGCCCATCTTTGCGTATGGCTGCGGCAATCTTCAACCCGCGCGCGAACGCATCCATGCCGCCGATGTGCGCATGGAACAAATCAATCGGCTCAAAACTTTCCCGGCGCACCTTCGCATCAAAGTTCACGCCACCAGTGGTCAGCCCGCCCATCTTCATGATCGTCAGCATACACTGCGATGTCAGATAAATATCGGTCGGGAATTGATCCGTATCCCAACCCAGCATTGGATCTCCCGTATTCGCATCAATCGATCCCAATGCGCCCGCCGCTGCCGCCACTTCCATTTCATGCTGCATCGTATGACCCGCCAGCGTCGCGTGATTGGTTTCAAGGTTCAGCTTGAGATGATCGGTCAATTCGTACTCGCGCAAAAAGTTCAGGCAGGCTGCGGCATCGGAATCGTATTGGTGCTTGGTCGGCTCCTTCGGCTTCGGCTCAATGTAAAATTGTCCCTTAAATCCAATTTTCTTTTTGTACTCCACCGCCATGTGCAGGAACTGGGCAAGATGATCGAGTTCCCGTTTGATATTGGTATTGAGCAGGGTCGCATAACCTTCGCGCCCACCCCAGAACACATAACCCTCACCACCGAGCTCCTGGGTCGCTTCCATCGCCTTCTTCACCTGCGCCGCCGCATACGCAAATACATCGGCATTGCAACTCGTCGCCGCCCCGTGGGCATAACGGGGATGAGCAAACAAGCAAGCCGTGCCCCAAAGCAATTTGATGCCGGTCCGCTTTTGCTCTTCCTTCAGCACCTTCACCACCGCATCCAGATTCTTGTTGCTCTCGCTTAAACTCTTTCCTTCCGGTGCCACGTCACGATCGTGAAAGGCATAAAACGGCGCGCCCAATTTTTCAATAAACTCAAAAGCCACCCGCACCCGGTTCTGCGCATTCTTCACCGAGTTGGTTCCATCGTCCCAGGGGCGAATGGCTGTGCCGGCGCCAAATGGGTCGGAGAGCTGATTGCGGAAGGTGTGCCAATACACCACCGAAAAGCGCAACCAATCCTTCATTGTCTTGCCCTCGATGATTTCACTCTCGTTGTAATGCTTGAACGCGAGAGGGTTTTTGGATTGTGGTCCTTCGAACTGAATCTTGGAAATTTTTGGAAAAGCGGCTGGCATGTTTATATTCTTTCTTATTGGTTCAAGTGAGGATTGCTAATGGAATAAGGGAAGAAGTTCAAGCTGATTGTCATAAAACCAGCGCAGATGCCTCTGAATGCCGCAGCAATCCGGTTTAAACACAGCCGGATTACAAATTGGTTCAACTCCGAAATCCTGCCACGGCGAATATGGAACCGGTCGGAACCACTAGAACAAATAAATGCAACGAGACCAACGGAGACCGTCCTCGACCCGCTAAAGAAAAATAATTGGGAACGATACCTTTTTATCTCTTGACCCAATGCCCTAATGTGTGACGCCTTCTCAGTTTCCGCTGACGCTGAGTCTTTTTCCAAGACCAGTTTTGGGATTAATTAAGACGCTACTCAATTGGTCTTGCTGCCACAACGCCATTATGTCTGCGGTTGAGAAACTAAGGTAACCATTCGGATGAGTGTGTGCGATTTTTCTTCGCCATCGGGACAATGAAGCATCCATTGGTGACGGCTGCTGAAACAATCGGTTGTTCCAGGACGAAATCGCCATCCTCGTCATCTACCGTCTCTGCTAAATTCAAATATTTCGGTGCATAGAACCCGTAAAGCTTCTGGCATCCAGGGCAAGAAAATATAAAGCTGCCCTTCCATGTAACGCCAGGCTGTGCTTCAACTCTGATGATTCCATCGGGTCCGGAAGGTGGAAGATTCGTAGGAGCAATGTGAGCTGAGCCACGGAATAGATCCGACCTGTCTTGCCGCCACGTTGTCTGCACTCCAGCGAGCGGGGTTCTCGTTTGGGCATCAACTACCTTAATGCATATCTGTCGATTGTGGGCACATCCAATTAACGAAGACGAAAATATGCCTAAAAGAAAAACTAATGTAAAGAATCGCTTCATAACTATGGTCGCAAATAATCGATCAGCTCGTTTGCTACGTGATCTATAATTGTGATATGGTCAATTCCGTTGTCCTCTAGGCCCAGGATTAAGATCTATGTCAGATCTGATGCAAAGAATAAAAACTAAAATACCCTTATTGGAGCCGGGTAATAAGGGTATTTTAAAAACGGTTGGACTTCGTGTCGAGAGAAATGGAGTGACGGCACACATTCTGAGGGGAGAATCGATTTAGATATAGATGTGTCCGCCCTGCATGAAAACCACTCTGTCATCCCCTGCCCGTTTGTATTTTCAAATGCTGGTTTATTTCTCCTTCCACATGCAGTAGGCTAGCCCCACAACTATGAGCTTTTCCAAAACTGAACTTTGGCCGCGATTTCAGAAGTATTATACCGAATTCCCTTCCCTCGGCCTCGCCATCGACCTGAGCCGCATGAATTTCAGCGCCGATTTTCTCGCTTCCATGAAGACACCCATCCAGAAAGCCTTGATTGCCATGGCTGAACTGGAAAAAGGTGGCATCGCCAACCCTGACGAAAAACGCATGGTTGGACATTACTGGCTGCGCAATCCCGCACTCGCTCCCACCAAAACAATTCAAAAGGAAATCGAGGATACGCTCGCCTCAATCAAGGAATTTGCGGCCCAGGTACATAGTGGCGCGATCAAAGGCTCCAAAGGCCCCTTCAAGAATTTGTTGGTTATCGGAATTGGCGGTTCGGCTCTTGGACCCCAATTCGTTGCCCACGCCTTGGGTCACCCCAAAACGGATAAAATGTCCATCTTCTTCTTTGATAACACCGATCCCGATGGCATGGACAAGGTTCTGGCCGAGTTGAATGGCCAATTGGGCGAAACGCTGACCGTTGTGATCTCCAAATCGGGCGGCACCAAGGAAACCCGTAATGGCATGCTCGAAGCCCAGGTAGCCTATGAACGCGCAGGTCTGAAGTTCCCCACCCACGCGGTCGCCGTCACCGGCTCTTTGAGTGAGTTGGATAATTATGCCAAAAACAACAACTGGATACGTCGCTTCCCGATGTGGGATTGGGTAGGCGGTCGCACCAGCGAACTTTCTGCCGTTGGTCTTCTCCCCGCCGCCCTTCAAGGCATCGATATTGATGAGATGCTCTCGGGAGCCAAGGCTTGCGACGATATCACCCGCCAAACCGATATAAACCAAAACCCATCCGCTCAATTGGCATTGATGTGGTATTATATTGGCAACGGCAAGGGAACCAAGAACATGGTCATCCTGCCCTACAAGGATCGGCTGGAATTCTTTTCAAAATATTCGCAACAGCTTATCATGGAGTCACTTGGAAAAGAGAAAGACCTCGATGGCAAAGTCGTAAACCAAGGGATCGCAGTCTTCGGCAATAAAGGTTCCACCGACCAACATTCTTATGTTCAACAACTTAGAGAAGGCATTTTGAACTTTTTTGTGACCTTTATCGAAGTTTTGAAGGACCGGGATGGAAAATCTATCGAAGTGGATCCCAATGTAACTTCCGGCGACTATTTGGAAGGCTTTTTCCTCGGAACACGGCAGGCTTTGTATGAAAATGGCAGGGAATCGATTACGTTAACGTTGCAGTCTGTAACTCCTTTCTCCGTCGGCTTGCTTATTGCTCTTTATGAACGGGCCGTAGGGCTGTACGCATCATTAGTTAACATAAACGCCTATCACCAACCAGGCGTCGAGGCCGGCAAAAAAGCCGCTGCTGCTGTCATTGACTTACAGCGCAGAATCCTGAATTATTTAATCGAAAAGCGCGGCCATGCTTTGACCTCTGCCCAAATAGCAAGTGGCATAGGAGCTCACGACGACTTCGAAACCGTTTTTAAAGTTTGCGAACACATGGCTGCAAATCCTGATCACGGCGTCAAAAAGACTCCCGCTAAAAGTCCTTTCGATGCCACCTATCAAAGAATGCAGTAATGTTTGTTTATCCGAAGAAGTACGATGTCATTGTAGTGGGTGCCGGCCATGCAGGTGTTGAGGCCGCACTGGCCGCCGCCCGCATGGGTTGTCAAACCCTGCTGCTCACGATCAATGCCGATACCATCGGCCAGATGTCCTGCAACCCCGCCATTGGCGGCTTGGCCAAAGGCCATCTTACCCGGGAGATCGATGCCCTTGGCGGCGAGATGGGCAAAGCCACGGACATGACAGGCCTTCAGTTTCGGATGCTCAATACTAAAAAGGGTCCAGCCGTCTGGGCTCCCCGCGCTCAGTGCGATAAGAAAGCCTACCAATTCCGACTTAAATGGGTCTGCGAGCGCGAACCCAATCTGGATGTTAAGCAGGGCCAAACCATCAAATTGGTTCACCAGAACGGGCAGGTCACCGGGGTTGAAACCTCCTTGGAAGTCCAATACCTATCCGCTACGGTCGTCATTACCACCGGCACTTTTCTTCGAGGCTTGATGCACATAGGCCAGAATCAACAATCCGGAGGCCGCGCCGGGGAGTCCGCCGCCATGAACCTTTCGGCCTCGCTGAAAGAAGTCGGTCTGGAATTAGGTCGTCTGAAGACCGGCACGCCCCCTCGCCTGCTCCGCCGGTCGATTGATTTCACCAAGACCGCGGAGCAAAGCGGCGACGAACCTATTCCTTTTTTTACCTATTGGAAGGATGATTTGTTCCACGTGGAACATTCTGGGGTCAATCCACGGGATATTGGCCACTCAGCGGGCAAATATCCGCCCGGCTCAATCTTGGATCGCTTAAACGGCCAGCTTCATTGCTATATAACGTATACCACAGATGCTACCGCCAAGATCATCCGGGAGAATATCCACAAGTCTCCCATGTATTCCGGCGTCATTGAAGGAGTCGGCCCCCGGTATTGTCCCTCCATAGAAGATAAAATTGTAAAGTTTCCAGAAAAGGAGCGGCAACAGATATTCCTGGAACCAGAGGGAATCGCGACGGACGAGATCTATGTAAACGGATTTTCCACCTGTCTGCCCTACGAGGTTCAAGTCCAAATGGTGCAAACAATCATCGGCTGCGAGAACGCAGAAATCCTCCGACCCGCCTATGCCGTGGAATATGACTTTGCCTTCCCGACCCAGCTTTACCCGTCACTGGAAACCAAGGTCTGCTCGCACCTCTTTCTGGCCGGCCAAATCAATGGCACCTCCGGCTACGAAGAAGCTGGAGCCCAAGGATTGATGGCGGGAATCAACGCCGCACGGAAAGTGCAGGGGAAGGAACCTATCATTCTGAGGCGAGATCAGGCCTATATAGGAGTGCTCATAGACGACCTCGTGACCAAGGGAACCATCGAACCCTACCGCATGTTCACGTCCCGGGCCGAATACCGTTTGATTCTTCGCCAGGATAACGCCGATCTCCGCTTATCCGAAACTGGCCATCAAATCGGACTCCTGCCTGAACGGAATTACATAAAGTTCAAGGCCAAAAGGGAAGCCATCGCCGCGGAAATCGACCGTCTGGAAAAGACCCGTCAAGGTACGGATCTATTGGCACAGTTGCTCCGAAGACCCCAAGTCACTTATCAGGACTTACCAGGGAAGCGCACCGATCTGTCTGAAGACGTAATCCAACAGGTGGAAATCGCCATCAAATATGAGGGCTACATCGACCGCCAGGAACTGGAAGTAGAGAAGTTCAAGACCTTGGAAGATAAACAAATTCCCACCGCTTTCGACTACGATACCGTTCACAGCCTTCGAACAGAAGCTCGCCAAAAACTTAAAAAGATTCGGCCAGCGACACTTGGCCAGGCATCCCGCATCTCCGGCGTTTCGCCTTCAGATATCGGAATCCTAATGGTGTGGCTCAAGCGCGGCGTTCCAGCCGTAACACCTGCGGCAACCTCGGCCACGGACGGGAACTGTTCATCGGAGCCGGAAGGCTGCTGTTGATAGGCAGGAGACTTCAATGAATTCAAACCATACCAAGCCCAACCCGCCAAATAAGCATTATACGAATCTCTTCGTACTTTCCGCAGTTCCATACATATTACATCTTTTAATTTCGGACTAAAGCTGTCACGGGCTTGACCCTCTCTCAGAGAACTGCAAAAGATAGGAAATGCTCAAGCTTTCCTTCACTGCGGTCGTACTATCTCTGAGCGCTCTTCTCAGCGCTTCAGCCAAGGATTACACGGTCCACACGTTTAAAAAGATTCAGCTCACCGATAAGTTCTGGGGCGAAGGGGCAAACTTTGGCGACTTCAATCACGATGGCATAATGGACGTCGTCTCCGGCCCCTATTGGTACGAAGGCCCCGATTTTCAAAAGCGCCACGAATATTATCCCGCAAACACCAGCTTCAAATTAAAGAAAGCTGACGGCACCGAAGAAAAGGTCGAAGGTTTCGAAGGAGCCCTCGGCGTGAACAACACCTACTCCGATAATTTCTTCGCGTTCACCTACGACTTCAATGGCGACGGCTGGGATGACATCATGATATACGGATTCCCTGGCAAGGAAGCCGTCTGGTATGAAAACCCGAAGGGCAGGGAAGGTCATTGGCAACGGCACCAGGTCTTCGACATGGTCGATAACGAATCGCCAACTTTCCAGGACATTAACGGCGATGGCAAGCCTGACATCATTTGTAACTCGGGCGGTTACTTCGGTTACGCCACTGCAGATTGGCAACATCCCGAAAAACCCTGGACCTTCCATCCCATTTCACAAAAAGGCAATTGGCACAAGTTCACCCACGGCCTCGGAGTAGGGGACATTAACGGCGATGGACGCATGGATCTCCTCGAAGCTGGCGGCTGGTGGGAACAGCCCGCTTCACTTGCAGGCGATCCCGTCTGGAAGTTTCATAAATTCCCGTTTGCTCCCGGCCATGGTAGCTCCCAAATGTATGCCTATGACGTCAATGGCGATGGCAAAAACGACGTCATCACCGCCCTCAATGCGCACGGCTATGGGCTGGCCTGGTATGAACAGATTACTGAAAACGGAGAAATCTCCTTCAAGCAGCACATCCTCTTAAACGAAAAAAAGGAGCCGAACGAATACGGCGTCACTTTTTCCCAGCTCCACTCTGTTGACCTGATTGATATGGACGGTGACGGCTTGAAAGACATCGTCACTGGAAAACGTTTCTGGGCTCATGGCAATCACGGGGATGTCGATCCTTCTGACCCCGCAGTGGTGTATTGGTTCAAACTCGTACGCAAAGGAAAAGGCCAGGCGGATTTTGTGCCTTACCTGATCGATGATAACTCCGGCGTTGGCACACAGGTGGTCGCCGGCAATATTAATAAGGACAAATTACCCGACATCGTGGTTGGCAACAAAAAGGGAACATTTGTCCTTTTGCAGGAAGCCAAAAAAGTCAGCAAGTCCGAATGGGAAAAAGCACAACCCAAACCCGTTGCCAAATCGTCCGGGGAAAAGCAAGCGGCCGTAAAATAACTGCTCTCCTCATTAATCGAAAATTGAAGTTGAATGCCGTGCAGAATACGACGTCTGCATTTAGTCAGCTAACACTTTCATTTGAATGAAATCGCTCCTTCGCACTTCATGTTTAGGCATCGCCGCTCTGTTCACCGCATTGAATCTATTGGCTGCGGATGCCGGGCCGATCAAACCCGCGGGCAAGGATGGCAAGCCACTCAACCTCGACTTTGAAAACGGCACGCTTAAAGATTGGACAGCCGTCGGCCAGGCATTCGAGAAGCAACCTATTCGTGGTGACACTGTCTCTCCTCGTCGCGGAGACATGAAGAGTAATCACCAGGGTGATTACTGGATCGGCACCTACGAAGTCGCGGGCGACAAGGCAAAAGGCACCCTCACTTCAGTTCCTTTCAAAGTCACTCATCCCTGGGCGAGTTTCCTCATCGCTGGAGGTAATCAGCCCGGCACGCGCGTTGAATTGGCCACTGCCAACGACCACAAGGTATTTCTAAAAGTTTCCGGTTACGACAGCGAACAATTGCGACCGGTGCTCGTCGATTTGCAGCAACAGCTCGGCAAGGAAATTTTCATCCGCCTCGTCGATGATGAAACCGGCGGCTGGGGACACATCAACTTTGACGACTTTGAATTCTACGATCAAAAGCCGCAATTGGCGAACGCTCTCGACCCTGCAAAAATTGCTGCCGACGAAATGCCTCCAGCCGATGTCATTAAATTCGCCGGCCTCTCACCCGAAGATGCCGCGAAGGAGATGACTCTGCCTCCCGGTTTTAAAGCGCACCTGTTCGCCGGCGAGCCGGATGTGAAACAACCAATTGCTTTCGCCATCGACCATCGCGGTCGCATCTGGGTGGCCGAAGCTTATACCTATCCCATTCCCGCACCGGAAGGGCAGGGGAAGGATCGTATTCTCGTCTTCGAAGATACGAACGGCGACGGCAAATTCGACAAGCGTACCGTCTTCATCGAAGGTCTCAACCTCGTCAGCGGTCTTGAAGTTGGCTTCGGCGGTGTCTGGGTCGGCGCGGCTCCGTACCTAATGTATATTCCCATTCAGGATGGCGACGAACCCAAGCCCGCAGGCAAACCACAAATTCTTCTCGACGGTTGGGGCCATCAAGATACCCACGAAACTCTAAACACTTTCACTTGGGGACCCGACGGCTGGCTCTACGGTTGCCACGGCGTATTTACATTTTCCAATGTCGGCAAACCCGGCGCGCCTAATAGCGAACGCATTCCGATGACCGCCGGTGTCTGGCGTTATCATCCCACCAAACATATCTTCGAACGTTTCTCCGAAGGCACGAGCAATCCGTGGGGTGTCGATTTTGATGAACATGGTCAATGCTTCATCGAAGCCTGCGTCATTCCCCATCTCTGGCACATGATTCAAGGCGCACGTTACGAACGTCAGGGCGGTCAGCACGTCAATCCTTACATCTACGACGACATCAAAACCATTGCCGACCATCTCCATTACGGCGGCAACAAGGGTCCCCATGCCGCCAACGGTCGTGCGGGTGCCATGGGTGGTGGTCATGCCCACGCCGGCTTGATGGTTTATCAAGGGGACAGTTGGCCTGAAGAATATCGCGGCGGACTGTTCATGAACAACATCCATGGCGCACGTATCAACATGGACATCCCCGAGCGCCAGGGCTCCGGTTTCGTAGGCCATCATCATCCCGACTTCATCAACTTCAACGATTCATGGTCGCAGATTCTTAATTTGCAATACGACCAGGATGGTTCCGTTTACATGATCGATTGGTACGACAAAAACCAATGTCACCATAATGATCCGAATGGTCACGACCGCTCCAATGGCCGCATCTTTAAAATCGTTTACGGCGACACCAAAACCACGCCGGTCAATTTGGAAAAATTAAGTGACGAGGAATTGGTCAAGCTGGTCACTTCGAAAAAAGAATGGATGAGCCGCCATGCGCGCAGAATTTTGCAGGAACGCGGACTCAAACCCGACGCACAGAAGGCCCTGGTTAAAATCTTGAATCACGACTCAAACCCTGCACACGAACTGCGTGCTCTCTGGGCTCTGCAGGCCGCCGGCACGTTGGACGAAAAAACCGTGCTGGCCCTGTTAAAGAGCAAGGATGAATACATTCGCGCCTGGAGCATTCAAGCCCTCTGCGAAAATGACAATATTTCAGACGCTGGACTGAAGGCCTTCACCACCTTGGCCCAATCAGACAAATCACCAGTCGTTCGTCTCTACATCGCTTCCGCACTCCAACGCATCCCCGTTGAAAAACGCTGGGATATCGTCGCCGCACTCAATCAACACAACGAAGATGCGAACGACCACAATCTGCCGCTCATGAATTGGTACGCTGCCGAACCACTCGCGACCAAAGACATCACCCGCGCTCTCGCACTCGCGGAAGAATCCAAACTCCCGCGCATCCTCCATTTCACCGTGCGCCGTGTTGCTGCCATCGGTACACCGCAGGCATTTGCTGAAATCACCAAAACTTTGGAAAAGGTGAACACGGACGGAAAACGCTTGGACATTCTAAATGGCTTGAGCCTCGCCCTGAAAGGACAACGCACTGCACCCATGCCCCAGGGTTGGGAAGCGGTGGAATCCAAGCTCAACCAAACCGCCAACGCGGAAGTGCGCGCTCAATTGCAATCCCTCTCCCTTACCTTCGGCAGCGCTGGTGCGCTCGCCTCGTTGCGTCGGACATTGGTCGATGGCGGCGCCGACGCAAATGCGCGCAAAACCGCGCTCGATTCCTTGTTGAGCTCCAGGGATTCAGGCCTCGCTCCCGTCCTGCAGCAATTGCTGACCGACGCGAATCTGCAAGGCTCCGCTTTGCGCGGCCTCGCTGCCTACGATGATCCCAGAACTCCCGTTGCCATTCTCACAATTTATCCAAACCTCACCGGCACGCATCGTCGTGATGCCCTGAACACCCTCGCCTCGCGCGTGACCTATGCGAAGGCCTTGCTGGTATCGGTAGAGCAGGGGACAGTGCCAGTGAAAGACCTGACCGCCGATCTGGTGCGCAACCTGCGCAACCTGAAGGATGCTGATCTCGCACAGCAAGTGCAGAAGGTTTGGGGCGTCAACCGCGACAGCAGCGCGGATAAGAAAGCTGAAATTGAGAAGTACAAAAAAGTGTACCACGCTGGCGGTTCACAACCCGGCGATGCCTCACGCGGCCGCGCCGTCTTCACCCGTACTTGTGCCCAGTGTCACACCTTATTCGATACCGGCGGCAAGGTTGGCCCCGACCTCACCGGTTCGAATCGTGGTGACCTCGATTACATCCTGTTGAACATTGTCGATCCGAACGCTGTCATTCCAAACGATTACCGCGCCGCCAATATCGATACCAAGGATGATCGCAGCATCACTGGCATCATCAAGCAACAGGACGACAAGAGCATCACGGTCGTAACCGCGAATGAAGTCATCACGATTCCCCGCAACGAAGTAAAATCCCTGAATCAAAGCGAATTCTCCATGATGCCGGAGGGTCTGCTGCAATCGCTCAATGATCAGGAAGTGCGCGACCTGATTTATTATCTCAGCCGCCCCGGTCAGGTGCCTTTACCGGCACCAGTCGAAACTCCTGCCGATCCGGCAAAGTTCTTTAACAAAAAAGATCTCTCAGGTTGGGATGGCGATATGCAACTCTGGCGTGTAGAGAACGGCGAAATCGTCGGCCACACTGACACCGGCCTCAAACACAACACCTTTTTGAAAAGCACCGTGGCGGTTGATAACTTCAGGCTCGTGCTCAAAATGAAACTCACGCCTAACAAGGAGAACAGCGGCATTCAATTTCGCAGCGAACGCTTCGGCGATTACGAAATGAAAGGCATGCAAGCGGATGCCGGTGCCGGTTGGTGGGGCAAGCTCTACGAGGAAAATGGCCGCGCCATTCTATGCGATACCAAAGGGGATCAATTCGTGAACCAGGACGATTGGAACACGTATGAAATCCTCGCCGTGGACGGCAAAATCAAGACGGCCATCAATGGACACCTCTGCGTGGATGTCGACGACAACAAAGTAGCCCGTCACGGAATTTTCGGCTTGCAGATGCATGCCGGCGGTCCGCTCGAAGTCCGCTTCAAGGATTTGCAATTGGAATTGAATCCAAAATTCGAAATGACCACCGTAAAATAGTCGGCCAACCATTGGGCGTAAGGGAAGAGGCTTGCTGTTTGGAGGTTAATTCCTGCAAGCCTTCCCTTTAATCACAATGAGCATCCGGTCCCGCAAGCCAGGCAAAGTTTGGTACCTGCTTCCCGTTTTCCTTTTCCTGATCGTGACACTTGTGGCTCCGGTGGGGTACGTGGTTTATGAGCTCGCGACGGGAGACTCCTTTAGTTTTCAATTATTGGTTCCCGGCGAAAAGGAATTCGAAATTCCAACCGCAGGCAAATATGTTCTTTGGAATGAAACGCGCACGATCTACCAGGGGCAAACCTTCAACTCGACAACCAATCTGCCGCCTGGCCTGACAATTCAGCTTGCCGATCTGAAAACGAGAGCGGTTCTGCCCATGTCCACCACCTTCTCGGCCTCCGAAAATATAAATGGTACGGAAAGGCATTTGATCGGCACCTTTCAACTCGCTGCACACACCAAATACCGCCTGTCTGTCATCGGCCAGATCCCGAAACGAGTCTTTTACTTTAGGGATTCACAATTTAAAAAATTCACCGAGTCCGCCTCCGTCGCTCTCATAATTGCCTGTGGAGGCGTCATGGTAAGCGTAATATCGGCAGGAATGATCTTCCTCAAACGCCGCTAAAGAAGAAATCGCATATTCCACAAATGCGTCAATGGACCTAAAGTTCTAGTCCAAACAGGCCTAAACAGGGGTGTAAAACGAATATCTCTATTGCTTCCCGCTGGAATTTGGGGTTTCGTTCAATAGTGCAAATCAAGTTTTGGCCCCAGGATTTAAAGCTGGCCCATACGTGGACCATCGCCAGTAGCGTCACCAGCGGCTCGGACGTCACGTCCGTGGGCATCGTTCAACTCACTGACAGGGATGGCACCGTCGGTCTCGGCGAAGCCGCCCCGGCCAGGCGTTATAATGAATCCACCCCCGGCTCTCTTGATTTCATTGCCAAGGTGGATGCTACAAAACTTTCCTTCGACAACATCGAAGCGAGCATGAAGTACGTGGAGTCCCTGGCTTCCGGCCAGTTTGCAGCCAAATCCGCCATTAACGTGGCTTTGCTCGACGGCGCCGCCCGCAAGGCTGGCAAACCCATTTACGATCTGCTTGGCCTCGGCTTCCGCAATAATCATCACGTCACTTCCTTCAGCATCGGCATCGATAAGGCGGATGTCATCCGCAAGAAGGTTCTCGCGGCGGAACAATATCCTGTGCTCAAACTCAAGGTCGGCGCTGCGGATGATAAGGCCAATCTGGCCGCCCTCCGCGAAGCTGCTCCCCAAAAATGGGTGCGCGTGGATGCCAATGAAGGTTGGAAGACGAAGGAGCACGCCCTCGAAATGATCGAGTGGCTCGCGCAGGACAAATTTATTCAGTATATCGAACAGCCAATGCCGGCCGATAGTAATCCAAAGGATATAGCCTGGTTGAAAGCCCGCTCACCATTGCCACTGTTCGGTGACGAGTCTTACCACACCGCGAAGGATGTGGACCATTGTGCCGAATGTTACCACGGCGTGAACGTGAAGCTCTGCAAGACTGGCGGAATCAGCAACGCTTACGAAGCTCTGCAGGTTGCCCGCAAGGCCGGTTTGAAAACGATGATCGGCTGCATGATTGAAACCAGCATTCTCATCAGCGCCGCCGCGCATCTCGCCGAACTCTGCGACTACCTCGATATCGATGGCAATCTCCTCACCACCAATGATCCCTATCTTGGTGTGACCGCCGAGAAAGGTTTGCTCTCATTCGCCAGCGCGCCGGAGAAGTTGGGTCTGCGCGTCAGAGCCAAATAATTCATCAAACCGTTTTACTTCCAGGCGGCTGACAACAGCCGCCTTTTTCTTTTTCCCCATGGTCAGAAAGGGGATCTTTCGCTAACCTCTTCGCATGATCTCACGCGTCGCTACATTTCTGGCAACCCTGTTCTTCTGCCTTACTGCCATGGCTCAAACTCAAAAGAGCTACAATTTCGGCATGATTGGCAAGTCACAGGGCAATGCTTTCTTCGAAGCAGCTCATGCTGGAGCCAATGCCGCCGCCCGCGAGTTGGGCGCAAAGCAGGGAATCAAAATCAAAATCGACTGGCGCACCCCCAACGAGGAGGATGCCCAAAAGCAGGCGGAGTTCATCGAACAACTTGTTCTCAATGGTGTGGACGGCATCATCATCAGTTGTTCCGATGCCAACAAGCTGACCGATGCGATCAACAAGGCGGTAAAGCAGGGGATACCAGTGGTTACCTTCTCAGGCGACGCGCCCGCCAGCAAACGCTTTGTCGCGCTCGGCATTGACGACTTCCAATGTGGGGAACAAACGTTCGAAGAACTCGCCAAACAACTCGATGGCAAAGGCGTGGTCGCCGCCATTGATGGCAATCCCAATGCCGCCAACCTGCAAAAGCGGGCTGCTGGATTTCGTGCCGCCGCCAAAAAGCATCCCAACATCAAATTGCTCGATGTCTTCTATCATAAGGAAACTCCACAGGACGCCGTCGCCAAAATTGAACAGGTGATGCAAGCGAATCCCGACGTCACCGGATGGGGCTTGCTCGGCGGCTGGCCACTCTTCACGGATAACGCACTCAAGTGGAGTCCTGGCACGATCAAGTGTGTTTCAGTCGATGCCTTACCTCAGGAACTCGGATATGTCCGCAGCGGCCATGTTCAAATATTGCTCTCCCAGGATGTCTACGGCTTTGGCTACAAAGGAGTGGAGCATCTCGCCAACAAACTTACCCTCAAGAAGAATCCTGCGAATCCGATCGATAACACCCCGCTGACTGCCGTCACCAAAACGAACGTGGAAGAATTTGGGAAGAACTGGGAAAAATGGCTGCCAAAATGAGAAACGATTAATCGCCGGACTCAACCAATTTTTCGCCGTCCATTCCGTAAATGCCGACGAGGTAGCCATTCTCACGCATGGCACCAACGTGCAGCGTTCCCTGGATGTTCACCGGCTGATCCATGATCGGCTTCACTCCTTTGCCCGTGGTCTTGACGCTGATCCATTCCGTAATCTTAGGCACGTTGCCGTAGCAACACATCGATTGATCCTTCATGATCAAGAACTCGGTTACTGATCCATTATCGACTTTCAGTGGCAGCATGAAACCTTTGACGGAAACTTTTTTCTGATTGAAAGCCTTTACCGTGGCCGGAATTTGCTCGTCGGCCTTGTCCGGTCCGGACATGGCGTTTGTCACCGGAGCTTCATCAGGAACATCGAAATTATAGGAAGCCAGTTTATCGAAACCTACCGTAAGATAATCTCCCTTTTTTTCCGGTAATGAAACAGCGGAAGCTTGGACAGGAACTGGAGTTGCTTTTGTTTGAACCGGGGTGGCGGGCACAGTCTTGATTTCAGTAATGGGAACCACCTTCGATTCTGTGATGGTTGGCGTCTCGGTTTTCTGTGGTTGCATTCCGGTAACGGCCACAGCCTTGGGAGCATTAATCGGCTCACCATGAATTTCGCGCGTCTCACTCTTCTCAGCAGCCGATTCCGAACGACTACAGCCGTTGAGCACAACCATCGCCATACTTAACGGCACGGCGCCAACTAGAAATTTGAGTGCTCGCGACTTCATATAAACTACTTCAACTTATACTTCGATTCGATGGCTACTTCAACCACGCTTCAAGGATCTGACGCCGCTCCATTGGCTTTCATTCAGGAAAGCGGCACGAGGTTCTCAGCCACATCCGTTCGATACGCTTTGAACGCTGGTATTAATCCCGCCAAAGCACTGATGCCAATCATTCCCAGCGGTGTCCAAAGCAAAACCAGATTACCCGCCATCGGATCAATGACCACACCGGTTTTGGAGCGAACTATCTCAGCCGCAAATGTCATGATGCCAAAGTAAACTCCAAATCCGATCAGCATGCCCAACGCCGCAATGGTCGCGGACTCCAGCACGATCATGCTGAAAATCATATCCCGATGCGCACCCAATGCGCGTAGGATGGCAATCTCCCGCCGCCGCTCATTCATCGTATTGTAAATGCTGGCGAGAATCGAACCGGTGGCCACCAGCGCAACCAGATAAGCCACCAGTTCAAGCAGTTTATCAAACCAACTGATCTTGCTTAACAACTCCGCCATGGTGGCGCCAATGGGCCAGGCAAAAGTCAACTTGGTTCCCTGCTTATTGTAAAACTCCTCAAGACTCCGCCCGGCAATCGGGTTGCGCAGCTTCACTAGTACAGCACTCAGCTCATCGGCGGCTTCTGCTTTATGTCCGCTCATTTTCTGCACCCCTTCGAGTGGTATCCAAATCACCCGGTCCGCCGGTGTGTTGGACGGTTCCAGAATGCCCACAATCACATAACTCTCCGCATGCTCCTCCTTCTCGTTGAAGGTTAGTCCGTGATAAGGATGAAATGTATCACCACGCTTCAGGTGCAGCTTCTCCGCCACAAAACTCCCCACGATTGCCTCGCGCAAACTGGAATCGAAAATTCTCCCCGGCGCCTTCACCTGATAGTGACGGCCAGGCGCATATTCCGTTTTCGTAAATAAGTCCGGCAACGTTCCCACAATGCGATAGCCGCGAAAGTTGTCACCCATGGCAATCGGCACCGCCAGTTCGACGCTCGGATTCTTCTGAATTTCCTCGTAATCACTCCAGGAAATGTTCGCCGGTGAAGCCTCCATGTGAAACACTGCGTTCAAAACCAGTTGCAACTTCGAACTGCGCGCGCCCAACACGGCGTCGAACCCGCCATTGATTTGCGTAAAGGTCGCTTGCGCCTGCTCTTTGATCGACCACACAGACATCAACAATCCGCCTGCCAGGGCAATCGAGAAGGCAGTGACCAATGTTGACAACAAGTGTTGCCTTAAACTTTTGAAAACGATGCGCCAGATGCTCATGGCTTAAGATCCTTCCTCTGATTCGTTGGTTGCCGCTTCATCCAGGGCTTTATTAATGCGGGAGAGATCAAACACGGTTCTGAATTGTCCCAACACCTCGCGGTCATGACTGACCAGCAACAGCGCCGCGCCATTCTCTTTGCAAGCCTCGCGAATCAATCCCAACGCTTCACGCGCATTGTTGTGGTCCAGATTCCCAGTCGGCTCATCCGCCAGGACCAGCTTTGGCTTGTTTGCCAGCGCACGTGCCACCGCCACCCGCTGTTGTTGACCGGTGGAAAGCTGACGCGGACGATGCTTCATCCGATCTCCCAGCCCCACCCGCTTCAAAAGAGTTTCCGCAAAGCCACGATCCACCCCGGGCCCAAAAGACATGCCCAATAATACATTCTCCAAACAGGTATACCCTTGCAGCAGATTAAAGGTTTGAAAGATATAACCAATATTCATCGCTCGGAGACGATCACGACCCGGCTCATTCAAAGCGGACATCTCCTGCGCATCGATCACGACCCGCCCTTCGTCCGGCTTGAGAATGCCGGCAATCAAGTTCAGCAACGTGGTCTTGCCCGAGCCACTTTCCCCGCGCAAGGCAACCTGAGACTTCTCCTGCAAAGTAAACCAGGGCACATCGATGATCGTGTGCCGGTTACCTTCAGGCGACATATAGGACTTCTTCAGCCCTTCAATTTCCAAAAGCGGCATGTATCCATTAAATCACCGGTTGCGCAAAGACGAAAGGGAGAAGCTTGGTTTGGTGCATATTTTTGTCATGTCGCCGCAAGTACAAAAACAATGGAACCGAAGGTATCCCTTCGGTTCCATTTTGAGCGGCGATATTATCCAATCGCCAATGTACTTTTGAAACCCAGCTTACGGTCCGACGTAAACGAGTTTTACGGCATCAGCAATGACCACCCTGGTGGTATCTGTGAAGTTATCAGTTATCTTCACGCTGCCGCCGGTCCCGGCTGCAAGGGCAAAGGTTCCGATCGAATTCCACTGCCCACCGTTAACTTGTTCATTGACACTGACGGTTTGGGACCCGCCGTTATAGGTGACCACGAACGGAGCAGCCGTGGCGCGATTGCTGCCGACTGAATGCCACTCGTAGACCTGATAGTGGCCGGCCGTGGGAATGGTTGGCGTATATTTTAGATAACCAGCGCCAGCGCCTGGGGATTTGAAGCGATAATCGCTGCCGTACTTGTCCGTCGAACTGGTGCCAGTTGACCAGGTTCCGGTAACCGTGGCTGCGGGATTATCGATGATTATATCAGCAACCGGAGCGGCACTGGCTTGAGCGGAGTTTGCCGAAGTGCCGCCGGCACCGACTGCATGAACGACGTAGTAATATGTCGTGCCGGCAGTCAGCCCGGTGTTGCTATAGGAAGTGGTTCCAGCCGCAAGCGTGGCAATGGTGGTGTAAGGTCCACCTGAAGTGGTGCTGCGGGCTACCACCATGCTGGTCTCATTCGTTGCATTGTCAGTCCATTTCAGATTGATCTGGGACTTGCTTGCTGCTGTGGCAGTCAGGCCGCTGGGCGCCGCAGGAACCGGTATCAGAACGAACTGAATCGCGTCCGCGATCACCATCTGGGCGGTATCCGCAAAGGCATCGGTGATTTGAACATTTCCGCTGGAACCGGCAGCGAAGCTGTAGTTGCCAAGCAGATTCCAATTACCACCGTTCACCTGCTGATTCACATAGACGGTTTGTGTGCCACCACTATAGGTAATCACGTGCGGCGCGTTGGTGGTTCGGTTGGCACCGATTGGATGCCACTCATACACGGCATAGATACCCGCAGTGGTAATTTTCGGAGTGAACTGCAGATATCCGGTGCCTGTGCCTTGGCCCTTGAACCGGTAATTGCTACCGTATTTATCCGTGGCCGAGGTGCCTGTTGACCAGGTGCCAACAACATTGGCGGACAGATTATCAATCAAAAGATCCGTGACATAGGTCGTAGTCGGGCCCTCATTCGAGTAAGCAGAGTCACCGCCGCTGCTGTGCGCGCGCACCACATAGTAGTAGGTCGTGTTGGCCAACAAACCGCTGTCCGTGAAACTCGTGGAATTCGCGGAAGCGGTCACAATGTCGGTATAAGGACCACCAGCAGTGGTGCTGCGTGAAACGATGAAGCCGGTTTCATTTGAAGAATTGTCGCCCCACGTAAGACTGACTTGAGAGGCACTGATGGCTTGCGCAACCAGGCTGCTGGGAGCCGCAGGTATTGCCAGTGTGGTCGCACTTGCCTGCGCAGAGTTGAGCGAAGATCCGGCGCTATTGCTTGACCGGACAACATAGTAATAGACCGTGCCTGCTGCGAGCCCTGTGTCACTATACGAAGTTACGTTGGCTCCCAGAATTACGATATCGGTGTAAGGCCCGCCCGAGCTCGTGGAGCGACCGACGATAAAGTTGAGTTCGTTGGTGGAATTATCAGTCCAGGTCAGATTAACCTGCGTGGAGCTGGCGGTCGTGGCGGCCAATCCACTCGGAGCCACAGGCGCAACCTGCGGAGTGCTGCCCATGGCCTCGTTGGAACTGGCAGATGCCCCGGCGGTATTTGAGGCACGCACAACATAATAGTAAGTGGTGTTCGGCGTGCATGTGGAATCACTGTAGGAGGAAACACTGGCTCCCAAAGTTGCAATGTCGGCATACGGCCCACCAGAAGTGGCGCCGCGAGAGACAATATAATTGAGTTCGTTATTCGCATTGTCCACCCACGTGAGATTGACTTGAGTGGCACTGATGGCTTGTGCAACCAGGCTGCTGGGAGCTGCGGGAATGGTTGCGAACGTGGTCGCACTTGCCTGTGCGGTGTTGGCCGACGATCCGGCGGAATTTTTTGCCCGCACGACGTAGTAATAAGTTGTGCTGGGGGTGAGGCCGGTGTTGATATACGAAGTTATGTTGGCTCCCAACACTGCTATATCGGTGTAAGGACCACCTGATGTCGCGCTGCGAGCGACAATATAGTTGTCTTCGATATTGGAGTTATCGGCCCAGGAGAGATTGATCTGCGAGGCGCTGACAGCCGTTACCGTCAAGCCGCTCGGGGCGACCGGCAGAACTTGCGGAGTGGTGGCGCTGGCTTCGCTGGAATTGGCAGACGCACCGCTGGTATTACTGGCGCGCACGACATAAAAGTAAGCCGTGTTGGCTGCGCACCCGGCATCACTGTAGGACGAAGTATTGGCGCCTAAAGTTGCCATGTCGGTATATGGCCCGCCAGCGGTCGTGCTGCGAGCGACGATAAAATTAAGTTCGTTGGTCGCATTATCCGCCCATGTCAGGTTGATCTGTGACGCACTGATGGCTGCTGCAGCCAATCCGCTGGGGGCCACAGGTAGTGCTGAAAGTGTGGTCGCACTTGCCTGCGCGGAGTTGGCCGAGGCTCCGGCAGTATTGCTCGCCCGCACAACATAGTAATAAGTTGTGCTGCTTGAAATTCCCGCATCGCTATACGAGGTCGAGTTGGCCCCCAGTGTGGCGATATCAGTATAGGAACCACCCGAAGTCGTGCTGCGCGCAACGATAAAGTTGCTTTCGTTGGTGGAATTATCGCTCCAGGATAAATTGATCTGAGAGGAGCTGACGGCTGTGGCGAGCAACCCACTGGGGGCAGCGGGCAGAACTTGCGGAGTGGTGGCGCTGGCTTGGTTGGAATTAGTAGAAGCACCGTTGGCATTCGAGGCACGCACGACATAATAGTAAGTCGTGTTGGCTGCGCGTCCCGCATCGTTGTAGGAGGCAACGTTGGCACTTAAAGTGGCTATGTCGGTGTAAGGACCACCTGCAGTGATACTGCAACCGAGCACAAAGTTGTTTTCGTTAGTGGAATTATCAGTCCAGGTTAAATTGATCTGCGAGGAGCTGACGGCTGTGGCAGCCAATCCACCCGGAGCCGCCGGTGGTGGTGGAGGCGCAATGTAAACCAGCTTGATGGCATCCGCCAGAACCATCTGAGTTGAATCGGGAATATTATCGGTGATCTTGATGTTTCCAGACGTACCTGCAGCAAAGGGGTAGCTGCCAATAAAATTCCAGACGCCACCGCTGACTTTTTGATTGATGAATACGGTTTGGGAGCCACCATTATACGTTATAACATAAGGAGCGTTAGTGGTGCGGTTGCTTCCAATGGGATGCCACTCATACACCTGATAGTTACCAGCCGTGGTAACACTTGGTGTGTATTGCAAATAGGCAGCACCGGTGCCCTGGCCTTTAAACCGGTAATCCGCACCATATTTATCCGTTGAGCTGCTGCCGGTTGACCATGTGCCAACAACGGTCGCGGAAGTATTATCAATGATGATGTCAGATACTGAGCCCGCACTGGCCGTGGTGAATGTAAGGTCACCAGAGATGGTTTGGTTCAAAGAGGCACTGCGCGACTTAACGTGATAATGATAGGTCGTCGAGACGACCAGACCCGAAAGCGACACGGAATGATTGAAGGTGAGTGCAGCATTCGTTGCTGAGCTGCCATAGGAAGTGGTGGCACCATATTCAACCACGCTGTCTGAACTGATGTCCGTTGCCCATGTAATGGTTGCAGCCGTGCCAGTGATGCCAGTAGCTGCGACGTTCGAGATGGCAGGCGCATTGGTCTGAGAGCCGCCGATATCTGATCCGTTGATACCAGTCCACTGATCCGTGGTATGCAAATCAGCCCGCCACCAACTTACACCTCGATAGCCACCGCGGGTCACCGGGTTTGTGTCGGTGATCAGGGAGTTTACAAAAGTGGTGATTTCAGCACTGGTTACAGTTTCACTGGAGGAAGGACTCCAGCCTTGTCCCACAGGAGCAATTGGCTTGATGGAATTGGTAAAATTGCCAGTGAGGCCGCTTTGCCAGTTGCGCCACTCGGTATCCATGGTGGTGACCATTTGATCCGGAGCGTAACCAATGGACTTCCAATAATCCTGCGGCATCACCGCATCGCAGTACAATCCAAATTCCTTGTAAGGAAAGGTGTTGTGCAAACTGATAATTGGCAGAGGAGAATGCGCGAGAAAACGTGTCGGGAACCCGGCGCGAATTCCCTGGCAAAGCTGAGTCGCCAAGGTCGTATTATTAGCGAGATTGGAGCTCTCCCATTCCACTTCGGCATCGATGACGAAGCCGTCAGCGCCCATGTTATAGACGTTGGTTGCCAGTGTGATTTCCCCGGGAATGTTAGTGCCGAAGGAACGACTGTAGCCGAAGATTTTTAACCCCGCAGTATGCGCAGCACTCACAAGGCTCGCTGTGAACTGCGGAGAGCCGGAGGGAAACTGGCTTGCACCGTCACCCGCCTTGACGATGATGAAGTCCATTCCCTGACTCTTCTCGTAATTCATCAAACTTGCGACATCGGTTACACTCGCAACATTGCCGCCAAGTTTATTCGTCGCAGTTGAGAGAAAGTAAATCCAGTCACCTTTGCCAAGGTTGGCCGGCTCGACGCCGTTGTCGAGTGACTGGGCACTCAGATGGTTACTTGCCATGGCGCCGGCAACGAGGCCGGCCATGGCAAGACGGTTGAAGAGAGAATAACAATAGTTTTTCATTGATGGTTTGTTAGGTCTGATACGTATGAGGCAGTTCGCACATGTGCGGGTTCGCAAGAACAATGTCATGTCGGCAATTACTGGCCATTACACATTTGTGTAGGAATCATTTAAGTGTACTGCAAACCCTGATGAGTCCCTGGGGAAAACGAACCCGGCATCATGATTAAGTCCAGAAGGTAAGCATTGATAATGCCTCAAATCTATTATGGCGCTAAGTCGAAACTTTATTGCGTCTGCCGACACAGCAGCAGTGCCGTTAGTAAATGCATGAGTAATATCTGGACATAATCTGCCTTGATATTGGACAGACCGACATCAGTGACGGTGCTTGCATCCACGTTTGGAATTACCGGGGTTGGCAAAAACATCTTGTTGGCGATTCTGAAACCTCTCAACCATGGCGGAGGGGATGGATGCTTTTATGAAATTTAAAGTTCCACCACGCACCTTGAAAACATAAGCGGGACGTAACAAGAACTGTGCATTTTTTACCAGCGCATTGGGTCGCGCACCGTAAAAAATGAAATGTTATCAAGGTTCTGGGTGAACACCCCATTGAGACACCCCCTACTCTGAAGAGTATAGTAGTTAGGCGTTAATGCGCTTGGATTTAACCCGGAGACCATTAATCGAACTAGACTGATAAAGACGGATTGCAACGTGAGAATTAAAGTATTTTATGTCCTACGCACCGAATCGTTCTGAATTGCTGATATCGAATGGAAACACTGGCTCCAATCCTCAACCCGCTTCCCAAGGCATACATTCTCGAACGAGTACCCGCCTTCCCAGATCAATATCTTCCGATAAAAACCGCCGGAAGATTGATCGGAATTTCCCCTTAATTGTTCATTGCCATTTGTGTTGGGATTGGGTTTGGCAAAGACCGCAGCAATTCCTCTCCCGCCTGAGCGAACGCCATCAGGTGCTCTTCGTCGAAACACTTGCGCCCGATCCGCAGCTGGTCGCACCCATCGCCCGTTTCGAAACCCTTCCCGCCCATCCCAACATTACGCGTTTGCGCATGCAATTTCCCACGTGGCGCTGGAACAACGGAGCCTACGTTGACAAGCTGCGACGCAAGCTGCTGCAAGAGGCATTGCTCGGACCGCTCGCTGGAAAATTTGAAAATCCGGTGCAGTGGTTTTACGATCCAATGGCCGTGACTCCATTCGCGGGACACATGGATGAAATTGCGACAGTCTACGATTGCATGGACGAACTTTCCAAGTTTCGTCACGCCGACCCCGAGTTGATAAATCGCGAAATGCAATTGCTCGCCAAGGCGGATGTAGTGTTCACCGGTGGCAGCAGATTATACGACGCCAAGAGCAAACATAATGACAACTGCCATTTTTACGGCTGTGGTGTGGATAGTGAACATTTTGGAAAGGCACGCGACCCCAGAACCGCTCTGCCTCCGGAACTAAGAAACAAGGGCGATAAAAAGATGCTCGGCTACTTCGGCGTCGTTGACGAGCGGATGGATTATGAACTTATCGCGCGACTGGCCGATGCCAACCCGAATTGGGAAATCGTTATCGTCGGCCCCCTGGCCAAGGTCGAGGAATGTGTCCTTCCCCGTCGCTCAAACATTCAGTGGCTGGGCGGCAGGCCTTATTCCGAGCTGCCGGCCTATTGCAAAGCCTTTGACGTTTGTCTCATGCCGTTTGCCCTGAACGAAGCCACGGAATACATCAATCCGACCAAGGCCCTGGAATATATGGCCACCGGGACCGAGATCATCAGCTCAGCCGTCCCGGATGTGGTAAGAAATTTCGCCAGCGTGGTGAAAATTGCGAACTCGCACGATGGCTTCGTTTCGCTTTGCCAGCGCGCAGTGGCCGAACCTGACCGGGCAGCAATTGAGCGCGGCATAAAGATGGCCGCCAATCACTCCTGGGATTCCATTGTGGCACAAATGGAGGGACACATTGAGGACGTGCTCGCCAACAAACTGAACGTGGCGTCAGTCTGAATCCAACCTGAATGACCAGACCAAATGATAAGGGGACACTACAATGGAGATGTTTGATTATTTGATCGTCGGAGCCGGTTTTGCCGGAAGCATCCTGGCCGAGCGTTTGGCACGCGGCTGCGGAAAAAAGGTATTGATCGTGGATCGGCGTCCCCACATCGCGGGAAATGCCTATGACCACTATGACGATGCAGGAATTCTCGTTCATAAATATGGACCTCACATTTTCCATACTAACAGCCGGGAGGTCTTTGATTATCTTTCCCGCTTTACAGAATGGCGGCAGTATCAACATCGCGTGCTGGCTTCCGTCGATGGCCAATTGGTTCCCATTCCGATTAACCTCGACACCATCAATCGGATGTATGGCGTAAATTTAAATTCATTCCAGATGGATGAATTCCTCGCGAACCGCGCCGAAAAGCTCGAACATATCCGCACCTCCGAGGATGTGGTGGTCAGCAAGGTGGGACGGGAATTATATGAAAAATTTTTCCGAGGCTATACCCGCAAACAATGGGGACTCGATCCCTCCGAACTGGACGCGCAAGTCACTGCCCGCGTTCCAACGCGCACGAATCGTGATGATCGTTACTTCACTGACAGTTACCAGGCGATGCCCAAACAGGGCTTTACCCGGATGTTTGCCAACCTGCTCGACCATCCCAACATCAAGGTGATGCTCAATACGGATTACCGGGAAATCAGGGATATGGTGCCTTATCGCGAACTGATCTTCACCGGCCCCGTGGATGAATATTTTGATTACTGCTACGGCAAGCTGCCTTATCGTTGCCTGGAATTTAAACACGAAACCCACAACAAGGAAATGCTTCAACCGGTCGCAGTCATCAATTACCCGAACGATTATGCTTACACACGCGTCACCGAGTTCAAACACCTGACCGGCCAGGAGCACCAGAAGACGAGCATTGTTTATGAATTCTCGCGCGCCGAAGGAGATCCTTATTACCCCATTCCGCGGGCTGAAAATGCTGAGTTATACAAAAAGTATCAAACCCTGGCAGAAGCAAATAAGGGAGTTCATTTTGTGGGCCGGCTCGCTACCTACCGTTATTACAACATGGACCAGGTGGCAGCCCAGGCCCTGACGGTTTTTGCCAACCTCATCGGCTCAAGCCGCGCCCAAGCTGCTGAACTGCAGTATGAACCCCGCCTGACTACCTTGACTGTGCCCATGGGCATTGCCGGGAATGGTCATGCCATCGGCAACGGACACAGTCATGGAAACGGCCAAAGCAATGGTCATTCCAATGGAAACGGAAATGGTTCCTGTCGCACTCAGGATCGTAAAACCAACCCTCGACGGCGCACTTTTAATTCGACCTAGTGGGGCAACAAATCGTTTTCCCAACCCGGCCTTGAATGCCCGGTTCGCAGGGACGGCTCTGAAGCGGCTTCTCCCCGGCACAAATGATATTTAATGATTCCAATCACTGTCCATCTTTCTGCTCTCAGTAAATAACGGGAACCATTGCCAGATTGCACTTTGAGTTTATCGTGAGGGATTACGGTCAAAGAAAGAGCTGTTTACCTCTGATAGGCGGTTACGCCGCCACCATAAGAATTTGGAAGTCAGAAAGATAACTAGCAGCAGGCTGAGTGGACTGCTCCAGTCGATCAGTTTATTTGGACAATTTTTGGAGCTTCAGTGTAACGGAGTACGTTGGCATTTGGAGTACCTGGGATTGTTGTGGCTGCTTTAATTTGAAAACGCATTATGCAGGTTGAGTTTGCTTGTCCCCGGCCCGAATATCCACGTCCCGATCGCCAGCGAGGCACACGTGAGGGAGTCGATTGGCTGAATCTGAATGGCCCCTGGCAGTTTCGCTTCGATCGTTACCGTGTAGGCATCGATGAAAACTGGTTCATTCCCGACGAACAGGAATGGCGCGAGCAAATCATCGTGCCTTTCTGCTGGGAGTCACTGGCAGCCTGGGGTGAAGGTGGGGCGGCCGGCAACGAAAACTACTATTCCACCCGGGTATTCTACAATCCCCTCGAAATCACCAAAGCCAACCATCGTGCGGCGGCGCGGTATGAAGTGGGCTGGTACCGGCGAACCATTGAAATTCCAGACAACCCTGCGTGGCAGGGCAAACGGGTTATTCTCACCATCGGGGCGGCTGATTTTTTCACGGACTGCTGGTGCAACGGTCAGCATCTCGGGCATCACGAGGGAGGTTACACCCCTTTTGAATATGATCTGACCGATACCCTGGGTGACCCCGAACCTGATGGAAAGAGAAGAGCTCACGTGGTGCTGCGAGTCGAGGATCCCGTTGATAACAACGAGCAGCCGGTCGGAAAACAGTGGCGCTGGTATACCACCACGAGCGGTATCTGGCAGACGGTGTTCCTTGAACCACGCAGCGCCACTTACATCAGGAACTTCAAGATTTACACGGACATAGATGCCGGCACCGCTCGCTTCCAGATCAACTGCGAAAAACCCGGCCAGAATTGCGAGGTCGCAGTGGAAATATTTCCTCCCAACGGAGAGCCCTCAAGTACCTTCAAGCTGGATATAAGCGACGGGGTGGCCGAGCAGGCGATTAAAGTGAATCCTCTGTTGCTCTGGAATCCCAATGAACCTCATCTCTACAAAACCATCCTGCGGTTGCAGAACAACGGTCAGACGGAGGACTCCGTGCGGACTTATTTTGGAATGCGAAAGATTGATTTCGCGCCCGGCGATCCCCCCGATAAACCTGTGGCATTGCGGCTCAACGGCGTTGCCCGTTACCTGCGCGGAGCCTTGCACCAGTCTTATTATCCCGAGGGTGTTTATACCGCGGGAGATGTGCAAACCTTTATCAACGATATCGGCTACGCCAAGAGAGTCGGGTTCAATTTTCTCCGGATACATATTAAAATCGATGATCCACTGCTCCTTTATCACGCAGATAAGATGGGCATGTTGCTGATGGCGGACTTCCCCAATTTCGGAGAAGGAGGCGATACTCCGCTCGGACGCAAACGTTTCGAAGTAATGATGCGCGAAGCCATCGACCGCGATTTTAATCACCCTTCCATTTTTGCCTGGTGCACGTTCAATGAAACCTGGGGTTTTGGCGGACAGGTTGAATTCGTGGATATGATCCACCCGGTAAATCCCAAGGATCGGCCAAAAAACAAACCGCTTTCCTCCGCTGTCTCCGCACAAGGCATCTCCGCAGGCGCCTCGACTGCTGTTTTAGATGCTCCAAAAAAGGAAAAGGAAAAACTGAAGAACCTTAGTTCTCACGCCTGGGTGCAAAGCATGTGGGAACTGGCGAAGAAACTGGACCCTACGCGATTGATCGAGGACATGAGCGTGGTCCACTGGGAACATTTGGATTATTTCGCTCATGGCGATACTGACATCAATTCCTGGCACTTTTACATAAATGATTATTATCGCGCCAAGGAACATATCGCCAAGGTGGTGAACCAGACCTTTCCCGGCTCCAATTTCAATTACGTTCCGGGTTTTGCGCACAAAGGACAACCATTGATTAATAGTGAATATGGCGGAGTCGGCGCTTTGGATGGTGATGTGGATATCAGTTGGACATTCAAGTTCCTCACCAATGAATTGCGGCGGCACGGCGCAATTTCGGCCTACATCTTTACCGAGCTTCATGATGTGGAATGGGAGCACAACGGATTCCTTAATTATGATCGAACCCCCAAGGAATTTGGTTACGATCCCAGGATCATCAACGAAAGTGACACCTTGCCCATGGATGCACCGCCCATTTCACGGGTCGCGCCAGGTCAGGTGTTAAAAGTGGATATAGCCTCTTCGCATTTCTCGTCTCGACCCAACAGGAATATCAGCCTTCGCTGGCGATTGGATGGCCTGGACACACGCGGGCGCATCCATCAATCCATTTCTCGCGGCTGCGTGCCCATTGACTTTCCGCACCGCCGTGTCGCCCATGCCCTCACGGTCGAGGTAACCATGCCGGAGGAATCGATGCTTTGCACGCTGTCGGTGGATGCCTGCAATCTCGAAGGCAAAATAATCGCGCGCAATTTTGTGCAATACTTTGTCTCCGATCATTACCCCTTGATTCGGGAAGCAACACCCCGGTCACTTATCCTGCGTGGAAATCCAGGCGACTGGGCGGCGGCTGAATGGAGCGGCGGCATGGGAGAGCGCGACCAGGAACGGGCTGAGGATTGTTGCTACGGGACAGGTCATGGGTTCTTTGAATGGGTCCTGCCTCTAAACGGCGCTGATCTTTCCAAGGCGCGACGGTTGCGCATCCTATGCGAAATCTCTTCGCACCGCATCGATACGCCTCAGACGGACGATGATATTTTCCCCACCACCCTGCATGGATATCTGAATGGCATCCAAATATATAACTCTATCATCAGAAACCATCCGCATGACAGCCGGGGAGTCTTAAGTTATCTGCGCGGCGGCAAGGGGGCTTACGGCTATCTGGAGCATGGATTTGCCGAAGGAGAAACACTTCAACAAATCGCCCGCCACGTGCTGGACGATCACCTCCATCTGCGCCTGGTCGTGCCGGCGGATGCCCTGGCTCAAGGGGGGCTTACGGTATATGGTGCTGAGTGCGGCGGATACCCCATCTCTCCCACAATCATAATTGAGTGGTAAGGTAAGGCATGAAAGGACCATTACGAATCCTTCATCTGGAAGACGACCCGTTGGATGGGGAACTGATTCGCCGCATGCTCCAATCCGCTGGCCTCGTCCGCGAATGTGTGAGGGTGGAAACGGCTGATGCCTTCGCAGCCGCTCTGGAGCAGCCGTTCGACTTCATCCTGTCGGACTTTACCCTTCCCGGATTCAACGGCATGAACGCCCTGGAAATGGCACACTCAAAATTGCCGGACGCTCCGTTTATTTTCGTATCTGGAACAATTGAAGAAGAACTGGCGGTCGAGAGCTTGAAGCAAGGCGCCACCGACTATGTTTTCAAGAATCGCCTCTCTCGCCTGATTCCTTCGGTCCGACGGGCAATGCAGGCTGCGGGGGAACGCGAGGAAAGCCGCCGTGCTGAAGAGGCCATGCGGCAATCCGAATACAAATACCGGCAACTGTTCGAAAGCTTGAGCGATGCTGCGTTTCTCATCGAACCGCAGAGCGGCCGGATTCTGGACACCAACAAGCAGGGCGAACAGCTACTGGGCAGAACCCGCGGTGAAATTGTCGGGCTTAAACAGGACAAAATTCATATTCCCGAAAAGTTTGAAGACTGTAGAAATTGCTTTCGCGTGGCGGCGGAGCAGGGAACCACATTGGATTGCGAAGCTGAGGTGATAGGCAAGGATGGAGCCTTGATCCCGGTGCACATTCGGGCAGCCCCGATTCTGCTTTATGGACGCAATTTGATGCTGGCACTTTATCGGGACATCACCGAGCGCAAACGGGCGGAAGAAAGAATGCATGAGCAAGCCCGGCTCCTGGACCTGGACCCGGATGCCATCATTGTCCAGGACATGGAAGATCGCATTCAATTTTGGAATCAGGGAGCCACCAGCCTTTACCAGTGGACAAGCGAGGAGGTCTTGGGCCGGGAAACGAGCCGTCTACTCTACCACGATCTGTCAGAATTTGAAGCTGCAAAACAGATTGTCATGGAACGCGGTGAATGGTCAGGTGAACTGCATCAAATCACCAGGGACAATCACGAAGTGGTGGTGTTCAGCCGGTGGAAGGTTGTTCGCAATGAAGCTGGGCAACCGAGGTCCATTCTGCTTGTGAACACAGATATCAGCCAGCATCCGTCTAATCGGCTCGCAGGCGACCGGATCGCCGCAGATCATCTGCCCTTGCGACTGTGAAGCAAAAGCCGCTTTTTGTTTCTGTCAGCCACCGTTTCGCACGCCGCTATTTTTGGATGGGACAAGACCCCATTTTACCTTTCCCTTCATTCAGACAATATTGCTGTGGAAGGAGAACACCAAGTTATGCAAACAGACCTAAGCAACGGCAACAGTGTAAACCTGCAGCAGTTAATCAACGATTTGAAGGTGGTGGTTAATGATGGCGAAGCCCTGTTAAAATCAGGTGCCGCGCAGTTGAGGCAAAAAGCTGCCGCTGGCGCCAAGGCAACCGACGAAAACATCCGCCGTAATCCCTATCCCAGCATGGGGATTGTTTTTGGTGTCGGAGTACTCCTGGGCATTCTGGCCATTAATCTCATGAAGAGTGAAGATCGTTTTGAGAGCAACTGATCGTTGCACCTCGCTCTCCCCGCTTCATGCCAACTCATTCAAATAAAATCGGGATGCTTTCTCACCGCGCATCTTTCATTGAGTTCCGGCTCGTGAATGTGGCTTATTTGCCTGGGCTGAAACGGGCGACATAAATTGAGGAGTGGAGGCATATGTTAAAAACCACGTTCTATATTTGCAAAAGCTCTGAAGAGAGTTAATCTTTCGTCATGGGTGAACCTAAGAAAAAAATGCCAGCGCCCAAGGTTGAAAACACACCCGCAGATCCTTCGCCCTTGGGTCAAATGCTCTCTCACGAAGAACTTGAATCCCTCTCTGCGCTCCAACTGGTGGATGTGATAGCGGGGAAGCTTCCACCACGCCATTCCTCGTTGATGGATTTGATTTATCTGCGCGACCGTGTCGCTGCCATCGAGGAGATGAATGACCAGGCTCGCCAGGCCATCGAAAAGCTGGATGAGATTGTCGAAAAACTGCGCTCGCCTGCCTTTCGTATTGGCACCTTTCTGATGCCGGTTGACGATGATAAGGCACACGTTTGTCTTGGCGGAACGGATTACGTCTGCCGGGTTGATCCAAAAATCCCATTGAACAGTCTGCAAATGGGCCAACGTGTGCTCTGCAATGAAGCGTTCGCGGTGGTGCAGGGCCTCGGCTTTGATAAAAATGGGCCGATTGTCCGCATCGATGAATTGCTCTCAGACGGCCGCCTGCGCATTGGTCAGGAAGCCGGTCTTACTTCGCTGGTGCTCTTGCGCTCAGCACTGCTCGTGAAGGAGAAATTAAAACCGGGCATGGAAGTGCGCCTCGATGTAAACCAGCGGGTGGCACTCGAGGTCATCGGCATGGGCAAGCGCATTGAACGGTCTTTGGAAACCGTAACCGAGTTGCCCTGGTCCTCCATCGGCGGTCAGGCGGAAGCCGTGCAGTCCATCCGTGACACAATTGAACTGCCGTTCCTGCATCGGGACCTCTTCAAACGTTTTCAACATACAGTTCCCAAAGGGTTCCTGCTGCATGGGCCTCCAGGTTGTGGCAAGACCCTGCTGGGTAAAGCCACGGCCTATAATCTGCGTCAACAATTGAAGGCCGAGACCGGGGTGGATCATCCCGAATTCTTCCTCCACGTTAAAGGACCCGAAATTCTAAACATGTGGGTGGGCGAATCCGAACGGCAGGTGCGTGATTTGTTCATACAATGCCGTGAACGCGCGCGCGATGGCGCTTTGGCGTTCCTGTTCATTGATGAAGCCGAATCCATCCTGGGAACACGGCGATCGGGGCGCTACAACAGTATTTTGAGCACGCTGGTTCCAATGTTCTGCACCGAAATGGACGGCTTGGAACCGTTGCAAAATGTGGTGGTAATTTTGGCCTCCAATCGCGCGGACTTGATCGACCCGGCTATTTTGCGACCCGGACGTATCGACCGGAAAATCCGCGTGAAACGTCCTGATCAGACGGGGGCTCAGGCGATTTACGAAATATATCTCAAGGAATCCTTGCCGCTGGCGGAGCCACGCGCGCAACTGGCCCGCGCAGTGACCGAGGCTCATTACGCGCACATTCCGGAAAATCAATTCCTCGAGATTGTATTCCGCAGCGGTAAAAAGGACTTCCTGTATCGTGGCGACATGGCCAGCGGCGCGATTATTGCCGCCATTGTCGAACGGGCAAAGGGTTATGCCATCAAGCGCGCCATCGAGACCAAACAGGAAACTTTTCTCACCCGCGAAGATTTGCTGCTCGCCATGAATCGTGAGTATGAGGAAAATGATCTCTTCCCGCCAACGGATGTTACGGAAGATTGGCTCAAACTAACTGACTTCGACCCGGAAAACGTCATCAAACTCTCGCCTGTGCGTCCTGTTAAAAAGGACACACACACAAGCGGCGTGATCTAACGTGAACCAACATATGGGGATTATCAGGGAGCGCAACTTCTCCCAGACCTTGAGGGAAGTTCGGTTTGATTTTTCTCCCGGCAAATATTTCCAATCGCAGGACCCATCCCTGTGCCGCGCATGAGCTCACCCCTTGTCCAGTTCGGAATCGAAACGGAAATCGGCATCGCCCGTGACAACGACGAGCATTTGGACGTCGTGGCCGAATCGATTGCCCTGGTGCGCAGCGTGGTTGAACCCGGCGTTCTGATGCGCTGGGATTATGAAGCCGAGGATCCCCATGCCGACATGCGCGGATTTCACGTCCCCGAACTCAGGCAGGATACGGATGAGGCCAATTATTTCGCTCAGGATGCCCAGCGGGAATTGAGCTATGTCGAAATCAAAAGTGATCTGGTGCTGGGCAATGGCGCGCGCTTTTACAATGATCATGCTCACCCGGAGTATTGCACCCCCGAGTGCAGCACCCTCGATGAAATAGTGACCCAGGACCGGGCTGGCGAGCGCATCCTCATGGCTTGTGCTCAGCGCCTCTCCGAACAGCGCGGCCATACCGTCCGGCTTTATAAAAACAACACCGATTTCCGCGGCCATAGCTATGGTTGCCATGAAAATTATTTGCTGCCCCGCTCCTTGCCTTGGGGGCTTCTGGCGCAGGGTGTGCAGGCATTCCTGGTCACCCGCCAGATAATTGCGGGTGCGGGCAAATTCGCCATCGAAGAGGAAGACCGCTTTGTCTCCCCTGACTTTCAAATTGCACAGCGGAGCGACTTTTTCAGCGAATTGCAAAGCGTCGATACCATGCAGCGCCGTCCCCTGGTAAACACGCGCGATGAACCACATGCCAATCCCCGGCTTTATCGAAGATTCCATGTGATTATCGGCGATGCCAACATGTCTCCCTTCGCCACCCGCCTGAAGATGGGCACGACTGCACTGGTATTGGAAGCCCTGGTTCGCGATCCCAGGCGGAATTGGCCCATTTTGGCCGATCCCCTGGAAGCATTGCCGGCCATCTCACGGGATTTGAGTTTCAAATGGGAAGTCATGATGGAAGGGGAGAAGCTTTCAACTGCGCTCAACATCCAGCGCGACTATCTCAACGCGGTCAAAGCCCTTTGTGACCTGACCGATCCGAACCGGGCGGCAGTTGTGGCCGACTGGGAACAGGTCCTGAATGATTTGGAAACGGACGTACTGCTTTGCCGCAACCGACTGGACTGGGTGGCCAAAATGGCGTTGGTGCGGGAATTTCAGGCGGCTCAGAACATTGCGGAAAATGATCCCTGGTTGCAAAGCCTGGATTTGGAATATCACCGGCTCGATCTCCGGGAAGGACTTTATTACGGTCTGGAACAAAGCGGAGCCATGCTGAGGGTTCCCGACGAAAATATGGTGCGTCGGGCCATGAGCCACCCCCCCTCCTCAACCCGGGCGCTTATCCGCGGTAAATGCATTCAGAAATTTGCAACTTCAGTGGAAGCGGCACAGTGGGACCATATCATCCTTCAGGCCAATGGAGAATCACTCAAAATTTCATTAACGGATTTGTTCGCACCGGATGAAATTTTGCGGTATGCTAAGCTTGTCGATGGAGCTCGCTCGCCCGAGGATTTGCGAAGTTTGAAAACAATGTCATAATATCTCAAAATAATCTTATGCCCGACCAAGCACAAAAAACCCGGCCTGTCGGTCCTGGCCCCAGTGGCGGTGGAGAAGGCCCCGGTTCACCCAAAGTGGAAAAACCAAACACGGAGGAACTCCTGAAGCGGATGCGCAAAGTGGATCCCGATCAGGCCAAGCGCTATCGTCAACGAACTGGCCAATGAACAGCCAGACGCCGATTGCGGGTGATTTCCTTTCTCTTCTAGACATTCACAAGCTGGTGCCTATGCGCACAGCCACATCGCCTGCGGCACCAACGCAAACGCAGGCGACCACGGTTTTTGCCTTTCATTTTGCCGAGGGAGTCATGATGGCTGGCGATCGCCGCGCCACAGCGGGCAACGTGATCGTCACGGACAAAGTTGATAAAGTCATCGAAATCGACGCCGCCTCACTCCTTGCCATTGCTGGCGTTCCAGCCACCGCGTTTGAAATGGCCCGGGTGCTTCAAATTTCTTTCGAGTATTATCGTCGCAGCCAGCTTCAACCGCTCAGTCTCCAGGCCAAGGTTCGCGCCCTGGCCCGATTATTGCGCGAAAATCTCCCCATGACGATGCAGGGAGTGGGAGTGGTTGTTCCCTTGTTTGCCACCCTCGATCAATCTGCCACTCCTGCCAAACCACAGATTTATTTCTACGATCCTCTCGGCGCTCAATTTCAGGCCACAGATCACGTTGCTTCCGGCTCCGGCTCGGGAACCATTCGCAGCATCATGAGTTTCCAGGAACAGTATGGAAACCCCAAACCATCTCAGATGAATTTAAAGGAAGCGGTGAGGTTCGCCTTGCGCCTCCTGATGGTGGCTTCCGAATTCGATTCGGCAACCGGCGGGGTAAACCCTGTGACCGATACCTATGCAACGATCAAACTCCTGCGCAGCACAGGAGTGGAAACCATCACTGACAAACAACAAGCCGACCTTTTGAAATAATGGGACATTAGAAGGGATGAATCTACTCACCAATGACTGAAGAACCGTATCGTTGGCTGGAGGCGGTTGCCAACCGCCGTGAATACGTTCGTGAACAACTGAAAGGCGGCTCGCCAGCTTTCGCGGCCAGCATGCCCGAGGGTATTTTGCTGCTCGGTGTGGGCAGCGGACAATCCAAGGTCTTCGAATTATTTGACCGGCATGCTCTTGCCGGACTCGGACATCCCGCGGATATCGAAAAAATACGACAAGCCGCCATCGATGCGGCTCACACTGAAGCTTTCACCCGCGCTCCCGAAGATGTGAGTTTACGCCGATTGGTCAGCTTCGGCTTAAGCCCCCAGCTCAAGACCAACTTCGAGCAAATTTTTACCGCTCCATTTCTAGTCGAGATGGTGTTGGCGGAGCTCGGTTCCACGCCGGAAAAGGACACGCTATTGCGGCTCCATTTCGACGGCTCCTTCCAGGTTCAAACCGGAGCCGTGCTGGTGGCCGCCAGTCAATCGGAACCCGAGGCTGCAGCCCAGGCCTGGCTGGCCAGGGAGTTGGCCGGCAAAAAGGATCGCAAACAGGTCGCGGATTTGTTGCTTCAAGCCTGGTGGGCCTTGTTGGAGAACAAGCCTGCCGGCGAAGGGACAGAGGCGGAACGTCAGAAAGGCTGGCGTGAGCTGGCCAAGGGGCGGGTTGTGGAGATCGGCTGGCTGAATCGTGGTAGTTCCCGTGCGGCGAAATATGAGGCTCTCACCCCAGCGCAGGCTGGATTATGATCTGTGCTATATTGGAAACAGGCGCTGATGCTCGCAGTTAATATTGTTCTCTGAGAATCAAGATAAAGCGTTTTAGGGGCTCGATCTGGATCTCACGATGGAGGCTTCAGCGCTCGTGTTGTTTATGAATCGCATTGTAGGACTGGAAACAGAATATGGCTGTCTGACCAATACGCCAGCGGGCTCGTTCATCGCCGTTGAGCGCGTGCGGGATTGGATTTTCGGACGGGAGGAATTTGGACTCATCGACGTGCATCATCGGGATTGGGATGAACCGCCGGGCAACGGCGGTTTTCTTTTTAATGGAGGTCGTGTCTATATCGACATGGGCCACTTGGAATACTGCACCCCGGAATGTCTCAATCTCGTCGACCTGTTAAAGTACGACCGGGCGGGAGACCTCCTGGCCGTGCATGCACTGAAGGCGCTTGGGCTCAATGGTGAGGTCAGCTTTATTCGCAATAATATTGACCACTACACCGGCGCAACTTTCGGCTGCCATGAAAACTACCTGGTGCGCCGCTCGGCGCCTCTGACGGAAGCGAACGTTCTTTCACTCCTCACCTTCCTGACCCTGCGTCTGCTCTACACCGGGGCAGGGCGGGTGGGAACCACGCTTGCGGCAGAATGGCGCGGTGAAGTCAGCCGGCCCGGTTCGGATGGGATGTTCCAGATGAGTCAACGAGCCGACTATATCAACAACGATCTTTATGAATGGGTGCAGTTCAATCGCTCGATTATCAATACGCGCGATGAACCCCTGGGCGATCCCCGCAAATTTCGCCGTTTGCATCTTCTGCATGGCGACACCAGCGTGTTGCCGGCCACTGTGCTGTTGAAAGTCGGCACCACCTCCTTGATGCTCGATCTGCTCGAGATCAACCATCTGCCCAAGATAGTCCTGGCGGATGCAGTAAAAACTTTTCGCACCCTGTCACACGAACCGGAAGGACCGTGGGTTGTGCGGCTGTCGGATGGACGCTCTACTGATGCCGTGGAACTTTTGCAAAAGTTTTTTGACGCCGCCTGGAGCGAGTTTCATGGCCGCGACACCGAAACTGACGTATTGCTCGATGTTTGGGGTTCGACGCTAAAAGCACTCAGTTTTGAACCTCAGGCGCTGATTGGCAAAGTGGATTGGATCACCAAAAGATGGCTGCTGAATAAATTTCTGGAGCAGGAGAAGCTCGATTGGGATGATCCATGGCTCAAGGCCCAGGATTTGGAATTCCATCACGTGGATGTCACCCGCAGCCTTGGGTTGGCGCTGAACCGCCCACCACCAGCATGGGATTTGACCGACAAGACATTTGATGCTGCGGTACTGGAACCGCCAAACAATACTCGTGCGCACGCGCGCGCCAAGGTCATGCATTTGCTCCGCGAGCATTCTCCGCCTTACTCCATTGACTGGGAAATCATCGGTGTGGAAGGAATTAATCCGCTCAATCTCCTCAACCCATTCGATCCCAATCCGCCTGAGATAAAAAGTTGGTTCACCGAGTTTAGTGGAGCTATCAAGGGGTTTTCAGCTCCCACACGTCCCTCACGCAGGGATACCGGCAAGAACTGACCGACCAGCCGGTTTAGCCGTGTGCATGCACACCCTTGTGCTTGACTTTACCTATATGGGGCACAAAAAATGAGAGCATGATTTTTCATATTAGGTCAGAAAAACGACTCACGCTGCTTCTCAAGAATGCTCCCCTGCTAATGCTGGCTGCCTCTTTGGCCCTTGCCACCGGTTGCAAAACCGCTCCCACTCCCGGTGCCATGGCGCCTCGCGCGAATGACGAAATCATGGTGGCGGGCCAGCGGTTTCATACCGGAACCAAGGTGGTACTGTGGACTGATCCAGGCGGCTACGACGCCTACCGTGTGGAACGCCGTTTTGCTCCTCTCGAGAAGTCCGGCTGGGAAGCCTCCCATGAGGAAGTCAAGGAACTGCAGTCACCAAACCGTTATAACACTCGCAGGGGAACGCTCACGCCCGAGCAAATTGAAGAGGTCCGCGGCGGCGGCTGGCCTTTGCCGATGTTACAGGATGTGGTAGACCAGTTCGTTCTCCATTTTGATGTCTGCGGCACCAGTCGCCAATGCTTTAACATCCTGCAGGATCACCGGGATTTGAGCGTCCACTTCATGCTCGATGTGGACGGCACCATTTATCAAACGCTCGATTTGAAAGAGCGAGCCTGGCATGCCACCACGTCGAACAACCGTTCCGTCGGTATTGAAATTGCCAACATCGGCGCCTACAGCAATGAAGAGAAGAGCCCGCTGGGCGAATGGTACAAGCAGGAAAAGGGCAGGACCCGCATCACCATCCCGGAAAGCTTTGGCGGTGACAGTGCCCTGCGCACGAAAGGATTCGTGGGCTATTCCGCTCGTCCCGAACCGGTCAAAGGGGTGATCCAAGGGCGCGAACTTACCCAATATGATTACACCCCCGAGCAATATGAAGCCTTGGCTCACCTGACGGCCGCACTGTGCAAAATTTTCCCGAAAATTACGTGCGATTACCCAAAGGACACCTCTGGAAATCTCATCACTCACAAGCTTTCGGATGCAGATTTAAAAAATTACCACGGAGTAATGGGTCATTACCATGTCCAGACTGACAAAGTGGACCCCGGCCCGGCGCTCCAATGGGATCGCCTGATCACCAAGGCTCAAAAATTGAGATACGCCGGTTTCACGAAGACCGTCGAAGATACTTCCAAGGGGCAATCACGCAGTCCCTTTGGTGCCGGCAACTAGACTGCCAACTTAACATTTAAAGACGCCTCCCAGCGAGGCGTCTTTTTTCATTAATGACGGACCGGGGCGAAATTTTTCAAGCAACTCTTTTTCCTTTTTAGCCCTTTTAATATGAGGAAAACGCCTGATGGAAGAAAAATAACTGCTCTGGAATATTCCAACCGTGAGCCGTGTTGCATGAGAGGCAGCCGACGCATTTTGTTGGTTGAAGAAGAATTTAGTAAGTGTTGCGCATCGCATGGGGAAGACTGGGTTTAAGTAGGTTTTATTGGCTTGCGACCAGGGAGAGCGGTTTAAATTTTCCACCACTCTGACCCCTCATTACCAGACGATTTCCGGATCGGCAAAGTCGCCTGTCATTTTTGCGGGCAACCGCCATACATGCTCTCCTTTTTGGTTGGTAAAGTAGAGACACGATTCCGACGGCTGGCGGGCATTTCCATCAGCCCATATTGCATAGAAATCAGGGTGGGCATCAACGGGTTTGCGCACGTAAGTATGATTGCGTGGACTGTGCTCGGTCAATTGCTTCACTTTTCTCCAGGAGCCGCCTTGATTCTGACTGGTCCACATGACCACTTCACCGCCGGGATTGTAAGGCTGAGGTCCCGGTTCTGTTGGAGCGATTATCCGCCAGGTACCATCGGCTTCGATGTAGAGGGAACCATGATCGTAATTGTTATGGGAGGTGGTGAACACATTGAACTCCCAATCCTTCCCGGTCCAACGCGCGGTCTTCCAGGTGCGTAGATCATTCTTCGGACCTGACTCAAACCCTTTGCTGGTGAGAAAAAGAATCACTGGATTTCCCTTTCCATCAAACGCGATGTCCTTGAGATAAACCAGCCGCCCTTCAGCTCGCGAATCGTATATCAGCGCAGGATTGTTGGTGGCAGTCAGCGGCAGCTCAAGGGTTTTGCCATCCGCTGTCGTCCAGCTTTTGCCGGTATCGCGCGTTTCCAGATAATAAATGTTGGCGCGGCCATTCAATCCGAGTGGCTTGGGATGAAAATCAAGAGCTGTGGCCAGACGGGTCCCTTCACGCCAGCTGATCTGGTAATCTCCCATTTCGATGTAGGCCAGTTTCTGCCCCGGGTTCCATTTTTCACCGTCCTGACTGGTCATCCAGAAGAGATTGCGCCCTTCGGAATAACGCGTATGCAGGAACAAAAATCCTTTTCCGGGCAGCCACCACGGTTGTGTATAAGAGAAGTTCGTGGTGAGAATCCGATCGAAAGCATCAATGGAGTATGGCTTTCGGCTGCGATGAATGTAGGACGGGCGGGCCGTGCCATGCGAGGAGGAGAAAATCCAGATGAATCCCTTGTCATCGAGCATCAATGTCGGGTTGTCATGAGCGTCATCAGTGTGTTTGTTCAGTAGAATTGTGGGACGCGGCACTTTGCCTGTCTTGTGATCATAATAGGAAACCATGTGCAGCAACTGTTGCTTGTCCTTTCCGGTGTGTGCCGTGGTTCCTCCATAACAGAAAAAGGTTTTGTCCACTTCCTTGCAATAATAAGCGATGGGAATTTGTTGTTGGGGATACGTGGCGAATCCGCCGCTGTATTTGAACTTGTATTCGTCCTTGGAAGGCTGATTCATGTACCAGATGCCCCGGTAACCGTCATCCTTGCTGTAAACGGCTTCGCTGGAAGAAGGATGCTCCGCGGCTGTAGATAGGAATGAAACACAGACTTGGATCAGGATTACCCAACCCGCCATGGCCATGATCCTGCCCGGTTCCCATCGGGGCATCCTTAAGAATCCTGAATTGGTAATCATTGTGTCAGCATCATATCAATTCAAAAGGATTTGCCCCGCAAAATGTTATCCCTCACCTGAGGCGGGATGCGCATTAACCTCTTTACATGTCAGCCTCCCGCCAGAAATAATGGGATATGCCGAAATATCGCTGGCTGTCTCTGACGTGCATGTGGGTGCTGCTGGTTCTTCTTTCCAGCTCCCCCTCTTTTGCCAGCACCGGTTTTAAGGTCGATGTCTTTGGCGTTCAAGACGGCCTGCCGCAGGGATCGGTAATTTCCTTGATTCAAACAAGAGACGGATATTTGTGGATGGGAACCCTGGGAGGATTGGTGCGGTTCGATGGTATGCGGTTCAAGGTCTTCGACATCAGCAATACTCCGGGACTGAACAGCAGCGAAATTGTCTATTTGTTCGAGGATAGCCGCAGCAACCTCTGGGTGGGCACCCAAAGCACAGGCGTGCTGCTGATCAAGGATGGGAAGGTCAGTTCGTTAAACGATTTTGACAAGGGACAGGAGAGCCGGTTGGTGTCGGTTTGCGAAGATGACAACGGAGTAGTGTGGCTTTATACCGCCGACGGTCAACTCGCCCGCTATCGCGATGGACGGGTGATACGTGTGCCAGGCCGCCTACCGCCGAGCCTTTATCGTTCAGTCATCATGGAAGAAGGGCGAACGCTGTGGGTGGGGATGGATCACCGGCAAGTGGGCTTGAATCCAGGGGCAGTGGCCCACTCGGACGCGCTTCCACCGCTGGAGTATGATGTCCGCCTGGCCAGGCTGGAGTTGTTGCTCGCCAGCAAGGGCGGAGGCTACTGGCGTGTGGCCGATGGACACGTGCAAAAATGTCAGGGGAACCGGGTGGAAAAGGACCTGGGCGGTTATCCCTGGAAAAAACTGCCAACTTGTGCTTGTGAAGACCAACAAGGAAACCTGATCGTAGGCACGCTCGGTGACGGATTATGGTGGCTGGAGGCCGATGGCACTTTCACGCAAATCTCGGAGAAACAAGGGTTGTCACACAGTTACCTACTTTCCCTCACCATGGACCGGGAAGGAAATCTCTGGGCGGGCACCGATGGGGGCGGACTGAATCGCATCCGGACAAAAAACTTCAAGGCGGCGGAAATCAGCTCGCTCCCTTTAACTGTGCAATCGATTTGCGAGGATGCCGCGGGAGGGCTGTGGATCAGCACGAAAGGCGGAGCGCGTTATTTAAATGGCCCCGAGTTGAAAGAATATGGACCGATCCAGGGACTCGCCAGTACCAATGGGCAATCGATTTTTGTTGATCGGAATCAAACCGTTTGGGCCGGGACAGATGGGCTCGGACTTTTCCAACTTCAGGACCGGTTGTTTCAGGAAGCGCCCGGCTCGGCGGACATCGGCAGAAAAATTCAGGTTATTTATCAGGATGCCAAAGGAGTGCTATGGGTCGGCACTGAAAAAGGTTTGGCCCGTTGGGATGAGCAGGCATGGAAGTTATTTCCCATACGAGAAGGACTGGGTGTGCGTGCTCTCGCGAACGGCACTCATGGGGAACTACTGGTTGGGACCGATGGCGGGGGACTCTATCTGTTCGCTCATGATAAGTTCACGCACTTTGGAACGGAGGCCGGTCTTGCCGAAGAAAAGGTATCGTCGTTGCTCCTGGACGGGGAGGGTGTTTTGTGGATGGGCACACGCGGGAAAGGATTGCTCAGAAGCAAGGCCGGCCAGTGGACAAGATTCAGCATGGATGACGGGTTGGCCAGCAACAGCATCAATTACCTGCTTGATGATGGACTGGGATTCCTGTGGCTGGGTTCCTACGGAGGCTTGCTGCGCGTTCAGAAGCAGCAACTGGCAGAATTCGCCAAAGGAAAAAGCAGTTCGATTACCTGCCGGGTTTATGGCGAGGCAGACGGTTTGCCCTCCGGTGAATGCACGGCAGGTTCGCAGCCGGCGGCCTGCCGCACACGAGATGGAAAACTTTGGTTTCCAACCTCGCTGGGTCTCGGATGGATAGACCCTTCAAAAATTCAGCGCAACACCAATCCGCCGCCCATTGTCATAGAATCAGTTCTCGTCGATGGGCGATCGCAGAATACGAATGGCGTTCGGACAAAACTCCCCGACACCATAACTCTCAAGCCGGGACAGGAACGGATTGATATCGAATTCACCAGCCTGAATCTTGCGGCTCGGGACAAGGCGCGCTTCCAATACCGCATGGAGAGGCACGAAAAAGAATGGACGGATGCAGGAAACCGCCGCATCGCAAGCTACCCCAAACTGCCCCCAGGGAATTATCGCTTCCAAGTCAAGGCTTGGAACGAAGACGGTGTTGGGAGCACAGCTGATAGCACGCTGGCTTTTGTGGTCGAGCCGCCGTTCTGGCGCACATGGTGGTTCATCACGGCTACAACGCTTTTACTGGTGGGGATCATAGTCGGCATCGTTCATTATGTCTCCACGCAGAAACTCCAGCATCAACTGGCCAGCTTGAAACAGCAGCAGGCTCTTGAGAAGGAACGCCAACGCATCGCCCGCGATATCCATGACCAGGTCGGCGCGAGCCTGACTCAGGTGTCGATGTTGGGTGAGATGGTGGAGAGTGACAAAGACGTTCCGGAGGAAGTGGAGGCTCATGGCCAGCAGATAGCCCAGACGGCACGCGAAACCGCGAAGGCGCTGGATGAAATTGTTTGGGCCGTGAACCCGTCCAACGACACGCTCGACGGGCTCATCACCTATTTTTGCAAGTACGCACAGGAATATCTGTCGGTTGCTAATTTGCGCTACCGGCTGGACGTTCCCCAAAATCTGCCAAATACTCCAATTCCGCCTGATCTCCGGCACAATATTTTTCTCGCAGCCAAGGAAGCTGTGACCAATATCGTGAAGCATTCCAAAGCTTCAGCGGCCCGGATTCGGCTGCATTTGGAAACAGACCGCTTCGTCCTGGACATTGAAGATAACGGAAAAGGAATGGCAGACATGGACCCGGCTCGCGCCAAAACCCGCAACGGCCTCAGCAATATGCGCAAACGCCTGGAAGAAGTGGGCGGCAGCTTTTCAATAGGTCCCGGCGCGGAGGGAGGCACACTGGTTCGCCTGAGCGCACCGCTCGGAAATCACAAATTTGACGCGAACAGGAAAGCAGTGTAACAACGTGCTGGTTCAATCGACCTCATTATTATATAGATGCCAATCACAGTTTCCATCGTTGAAGACAGCGAGCAGGTCCGCAACACGCTCGAGAAGCTGCTTAATCGGGCGGATGGCTTTAAATGCTTAAGCCAGTACGCCAATGCCGAGGCGGCGCTTGAGGATTTGCCCAAGGACAAGCCGGAGGTGGTGTTGATGGACATCAACCTGCCCGGCATCAATGGAGTTGAATGCGTGCGCCGCTTGAAGCAGGCGGCTCCTGATCTTCAAGTGATGATGCTGACAGCCTATGAAGATACGGAGAACATTTTCGCCGCCCTCGCAGCTGGCGCCTCCGGGTATCTCCTGAAACGCACCCCACGCACAGAGTTATTGGAAGCAATCAGGGAAGTGAAACGGGGCGGATCTCCGATGTCCACGCATATTGCCCGCAAGGTGGTGCAATCGTTTCGGGCTCCCACCGCTGCCACCCCGCCACCGGAGCACAATCTTTCGACACGCGAACAAGAGGTCCTGGACTGCCTGAGCCAGGGATTCCTCTACAAGGAAATCGCCGAGAAGTTGGGGATCAGTTACGAAACCGTTCATACTTATATCCGGCGCATATACGAGAAGCTGCAAGTCCGCACCCGCACGGAGGCAGTGGCCAAGTTTCTCAAGCGCTAGGAAATTCAGCAAAGTCCGGCCTTCGCATTTCCCGCAACAAAGCTTAAATCTCCCTCTACCAGCCCTGGTGAGCGCGAAGAACGCTTGGCAAATTCCCGCGTTCCTGCTTTAACTCTCCCAGCAACTCATGATTTGGGGTACCCGCAAGAGTTATGATCTCCTCTAAAACAAGCACCTCCCTGGCTAAGGCGCTGCTGATAATGCTATTGCTTGGCAGGGGCACTCCCGAGCCAATGGCAACGGTGACGGCTGGGCCTGTGACTCTTTCTGTCATTGATTTACAAATCAACTCCGTGAAAGGAAAGCGTGCAATTGCTTTCAAGGTTTCGACCGATGCCGTGGAAATTCGAATTACAAATAGTGAGCCGACCAAAGTCATTCAGGGAAAGTTGTATAAGGGAAGCAAGCGCCTCTATGAAGTAGCCGGTAAAGGAGTGATCGATGAGGTGAAAGGCACCGAAGAAGGATTCAAGTTGAGAACGCCGGATGGCAAACTCCTGTGGAAAATTCATCTCTACCCGACAAAGCTAAAAATCAGCGATAACGAAGAGGACAAAAACGCTTACGTTCTCGAAACAAAGGATGGCCAGGTCAATATTCAACTCGATGAAAGGTCCATCGGAACTGTGACTCGCAATAGCCCCGGTGAAGTGAATGCAGGCAACAGCGATGGTAAACCCTCCTTTGTAAGCCATTTCTCGCGTCTGACCGTTGCTCCTGGAATCATGCTGTTGGACAAGATTCCAGAGCCGGAGAAATACCTTATTATCGCCGAACTCCTGGCACGAGGCCGATGATTCTTTCTTACGCTCCCGGGGTCGGATGCGATGCTCCAAAGGAACCATTCCGGGAAAACATCGATTCATTCCTTTTGAAAGCAAAATGATTTTCTATTTTGCTATGGCGGTTTCTGCGGCAAATTAAGTGCCGTGAGTAATGTGGAACTGAACGATGCACTTTTTGCCAAACTGGCCGGCTGGGAAGCCGTGAAACAGGCGCGCACTCTATTGGTTGGAAATCGCGTGCTCAGTTCAGAGTGGCAACCGCCGACACTCAAAGGAACTGTGCAGGAAGGCAGCACCACGCTTCGCGCCGGGCTCGTCATCCGCAGCGCCTCCGACGCTGATAACCTTTGCCCTTGCCGCGATTCTCGCCAGCGCGGGTTGATTTGCGCGCATTCAGTAGCCGTCGGCTTGCACTACGTCAAAGGCCAGACACCAGTGCCCCAGACCACGGATAAGAAGCCGGTAAAATCAGAACCTGCCAAGGTGGTGCCAAAGGCCAGCAGCAAGGCCATCCAACGGGCGGCCATCGGGGAAAGAGGCGAGCCTTTGGAAATCTTTGCCATTCTGCCCCCCAATTTTGCCGAGGCAGCCACGAAGGGCAGGGTAATGCTGTACCTCGAAGGAAAGTGGCAGGGAGGCCGTGTTCCTCTGAATGCTCTCCCGCTGAGCACGCCATTCCAACTTACGGAGCAAGACTCGGCTCTGCTTAATGGCGTGGAACAATTGGCGGAAGGCGACACTCCGGCGATGCTCATGTTGAACGCCAGCCAACTGGTTGAACTCCTGCCGAAGCTGGCCGGTCATCCCAACATGACCTTGGGCAAGACTCAAACGTTGGAAATTTCGAATGACCCGTTGCCGCTCAAAATCGAAGCCACCCTTCAAGAGAACGGAGAAATCGTTCTTCGCCTGAAGGGCGCAATCCCGAATGGCCTGTTGCGGGGAGCAACGTCATGGGCTTTTCAAGGAACAAAATTGCAGCCGTTGGGTTTGCCCGCCGGACTGGAAAACTTATTGAACGGACCGCTGCGCATGCTGCGAAATCAGGTTCCTCAATTCCTCAACATTGAGTGGCCCAGGCTGGCAGCCAATTCCGATGTCGCAGCGAATTTTTCACTGGAAGATTTTGAATTGGAACCGGCGACTCCACGCTTCAAACTGCACCTCGCTGGTGGATTGGCAATGCTGGAAGCGAAGCTGGAATGTTTCTATGGCGACAAGCCGGTGGCTTCCATGGCTGCCGATTCGCCCTGGCTTGCCGACCCGGCTTCGCCCACGACCTACCGCACTCGCAATTTTAATGCAGAACAGGAAGCCTTGGCGCGCCTCCTGCGAAATGGATTCACCGGCCCGGATGCAAAAGGTCTTTTTCATCTCAACGGTCAAAATCCTGTTCTAAACTTTTTCGCGCGCGAGTATCAGCGTCTGGAAAAAGACTGGATCGTTACCCTGGAAGAGCGGTTGGAACGCAGCACGCAAAATAATCTCGAGCGCATCGAGCCGAAATTTCAGATTACTCCTTCCGGTGAGCAGTGGTTCGACCTAAGCGTCACGTACGACACACGCGGGGGCGAGCGTTTTGCCCCGGCAGATGTGCAACGCCTCCTGCTTTCCGGCCAAAGCCACACTCGTCTGAAGAACGGCAAGTATGCCATCATCGACACCGGCGCAGTGGAAGAATTGCAGGAGGTCCTCGTCGATGCTTCTCCGCAGCAGCATGCGAATGGCTATCGCATGAGCAATGCGCAGGCCGGTTTTCTCGAAGCCACATTGCGCCAACAGAGTGGTTGGAAAGTGCAGGCACCCACAGCCTGGACACAGCGGGCCGCACAGCAACGTGGCGATATAAAAATCGAACCGCCGCCCTTGGGTGAACTCGATTCAGTTCTTCGCCCCTACCAGAAGGAAGGTGTGGCCTGGTTGCAGTTCCTGCGGGACAACGGGTTCGGGGGCATTTTGGCAGACGAGATGGGCCTCGGAAAAACTTTGCAAGTGCTGGCCATAATCAATGCGCTACGTAGTCTCAAAAATCTGAACGCGCCCGTACTCGTGGTGTGTCCCACCTCACTCGTTTTCAACTGGGCGGCCGAGGCTGCGAAGTTCACTCCTGAACTGCGCGTAGTGGCGCTCCACGGGCCTCAGCGTCACAGTCTGTTCGCGGAGATTTCCCAAAAAGATTTGGTGATTACCAGCTATGCACTTCTGCGGCGCGATGCGGAACATTATCGCGGCCTGGAATTTGACACGGTGGTGCTGGATGAAGCACAGCACATCAAAAACCGCCAGACACAGAATGCACAGGCGGTAAAATCGATTCGAACCAGGCGGCGACTGGTGCTCACCGGCACGCCACTGGAAAATTCCGTACTGGATCTCTGGTCCATCTTCGACTTCCTGATGCCGGGGTATTTGGGTTCGGCTCAAGATTTCAAGGAACGCTATGAGGCTCCCATCGTCCGGGAGAAAAACCTCGAGGTGCAGAAACGGCTGGCGCGCCGTTTGCGCCCCTTCATGTTGCGCCGCCTGAAACGGGAAGTTGCAAAGGATCTGCCCGAGAAAATCGAGCAGGTAAGCTATTGCGAACTCAACGAAGGTCAACGCGCGCTTTACCAGCAGGTGCTTGAGGCCAGCCGGAAAGAAATCGTCAATGCCGTGGATGCCAATGGCCTGAACAAAAGTCGAATGGTCGTACTCACGGCCTTGTTGCGGCTGCGGCAAATCTGTTGCGACTTGCGTCTTCTGGAATCGAAGTTGGAAGCCAAACCTTCTGAGCCTTCTGGAAAAGTGGAACTCTTCGGCGAATTGCTGGAAGAAGTCGTCGATGGGGGACACCGCGTATTGGTCTTCAGCCAGTTCACCACGATGCTTGGATTATTGCGCGAGCGGTTAGCGGCTGAAAACATCGAGTTTTGTTACCTGGACGGTGCGACGAAGGACCGCGCCCAGGTCGTGGAGCGATTTCAAAGAGACTCGCGCATTCCCGTGTTCCTCATCAGCCTCAAGGCGGGCGGCACCGGTTTAAATCTGACCGGCGCCGATACCGTCATCCATTTCGATCCCTGGTGGAATCCAGCGGTCGAAGCGCAAGCCACGGACCGGGCCCACCGAATTGGTCAGAAAAGGGTGGTCACCAGCTATAAGCTGATCACGCGCGGAACCGTTGAAGAAAAGATCCTCAATTTACAAACCCGTAAACGCGCACTCTTTCAGGGGATGTTGGGTGGGGAGGAACAATTGGCAGAAGCGCTGAGCTGGGAGGAAATTCAGGACTTATTGACGTCCTGAGCGTGGCAGCTTTCGATGCACGACATATCACCGGCTTTTCCCTCGCGTCAGCAATTTGGTCCGCAAACGAATATAATTGACCAGCCAGGGAAGGTTCCGATATGAATATGTATAGTTATCCGTAATAATTATTCATGTCGGAAAGTTACACGCATGACCCAGTGCATTTGGCCGCGAAGCTGTACTACGTGGACAATTTGCCGCAAACAGACATCGCCAAGTTCATAAACGTGTCCCAGGCGAAGATTTCACGCTTGTTGGCCGAAGCCAGGCAGCGTGGCATCGTGCAGATCACGGTGGCAGAATATGAATTTAGGAATCGCGATCTGGAAAAAGCATTACAAGACCGTTTTGGTCTTCTTTCCGCCTATGTGATCCGGTCTTCGAGCAACATTGCGCCGGAGGACTTCCGGAGAATGGTGGCACATTTTGCAGCACCGCTGGTCGCCTCACTGCTCCAACCGGGAATGACCGTGGCCGTATCGGGTGGACGGACACTGAAGGAAATTGTTCAATCACTACCGGAGGTTCGGTGCAAGGACATTACCGTTGTACAAACGATGGGGAGCATCGATTCGCATATCGGCCCCGTGGATGCCCTGGAGGTCGCCAGAACCATTGCCAGACATTGCGGAGGTTCCTTTATAACTTTGAATACTCCCGCATTTTTGCCCGACAAGAAAACGCGCGAATCTTTTACGGCCCTGTCTCAAATCGATTCCGTTCGTCAACGGATGTCAAAAGCCGACCTAGCCCTGATCGGGGTTGGCACGCTGTCCAACTCCGTTTTCGTGGAGCGGGGGATGTTGCCAGAAAAAGAAGTCCACACCCTGCAAGACCTGGGAGCGGTAGGCGAAATTTGCGGAAGGTTTTTTGATATTCACGGCCAGGAGTGTCAGTCCTTGTGGCGCGACCGGGTGGTAAGCATTGAGTTTGAGCAGTTACGCCGCATTCCGCAGGTGGTCGCAGCCGTAGTGGGGAGTGACCGAGCGCTCGCAATCGCCGCTGCCATCAAGGGGAATTTGTTAAAGTCACTCATCATTGACGATGTGGGTGCCAAGACTCTGCTGGAGCTGCCGGAAAATATTCAGGCGTCGAACAACAAAGCAAACAATTCCGGTATCACGACGAGGGCGATCAAGAACAATTACGTAAAGAAAAAAGGGCAATCCGCCACTTAACTCTATGGCTCCTATCAGCAGAAGACTTTCCATCAGTGAAGCGTTGCAGTCCGCCCGGGAAACCCGGGCCGTGGTGATTGGAAAAAACAATCTCGGTGAAGCGCCCGGCATCTTCCAGAAACAATTTCCCGGAGCTACTCCGATCATCATCAGTGATGAGACCACTTTTGGATTGGCTGGTGCCGCCTTATCCGCGGCTTTTGAAGGCGCAGGCATACCAATGGCAAAGCCTTTCATCTTCACGGACCCGGATCTCTACGCAGAGTATCGCTTTGTCACCCAGTTGGAAAACGCCTTGCGCCAGCACAATGCCATCCCGGTGGCTCTGGGCTCAGGGACCATCAATGATTTAACCAAATTGGCTGCCCATAATGTTGGCCGGTCGTACATGTGCATGGCAACGGCAGCTTCGATGGACGGTTACACAGCCTTTGGCGCCTCCATCACCTATCAAGGCTCGAAGCAAACTTTCAATTGCCCGGCGCCAGTCGCGGTGCTGGCAGATTTGGAAATCATCCGTCACGCCCCCACGGACATGACAGCTTCGGGTTATGCAGACTTGTTGGCGAAAGTGACTGCGGGTGCCGATTGGATTTTGGCGGCTGGTCTCGGAATTGAGAAGATTGATCAACAGGCGTGGGACATCGTCCAGGGCGGTTTGCGTGAAGCATTGAACAACCCCGCTGCCGTTCGGAACCGCGATGCACATGCGATCAACAGTCTGACGGAAGGATTGATGCTGGGCGGCTTTGCCATGCAATGGACCAAATCCAGCCGTCCCGCTTCAGGAGCTGAACATCAATTCAGCCACTTATGGGACATGCAGCATCACACCCATAACGGCAAAGCGCCGTCGCACGGATTTAAAGTGGGCATCGCCACCCTGGCCATCACCGCGCTCTATGAACAGTTGTTAAAAATGCCCTTGGATAAGTTGGATATTCACAGCGCGTGTGCCAACTGGCCGGATGAAAAAGAGCTGGAGACCTGTGTGCGCAAAGAGTTTGCCAGTGATGATTTCACCGACAAGGCATGGGAGGAAACCCGCGCCAAGTATGTGAGCCGGGCGGAACTGCGGGCACAATTGGAAAAACTCAGGCAACTTTGGCCAACGTTGCAGGAGGAACTGCGGGCACAATTGATTCCTTACACCCAGCTCAAGCAGATGCTGCAGCAGGTGGGAGCACCGGTGGAACCCGAGCAGATAGGCATTTCCCGCGAGCGATTGAAGAAGGCTTTCGTGCAGGCGTATTACATTCGCCGCCGGTTCACAGTCCTGGATGTGGCACGGCGGGCCGGCGTTCTGCACGACTGCCTGAATGCCCTGTTTGGAAAAAGCGGGATCTGGCCGATTTAAATTCGTCAACAGGAAGCTTGGAACATGATCGAGACGGCGCCCATTGAAACAGTCCGGCCTCGCAAGCGCAGTGTGTTTGATATATTCAAGCCCGCTCCGCCTGCAAAGGTGATGCTTACCAACCCGGCTGAGATCCAGCAGCAGTTTCCCCTTTGGCAAAGGCGTATACTTGTTTCCAGCCTCATCGGTTACGCCTGCTTTTACCTGGTCCGCAAAAACATAGGTATCGCAATGCCGGTTCTGGAGAAGGATCTGCACATCACCAAATCCGATTTGGGGCTGTTCCTCTCATCGCACGGTGTGCTTTACGGTTTGTCCAAATTCGCCAATGGCTTCATCGCTGACCGGGCCAATGCACGGGCACTGATGGTGGTGGCCCTGGTTCTATCTGCATTGGTCAATGTCTTCTTTGGATTGAGTTCCGCAGTGCTCGTGCTCGGTCTGCTCTGGCTGGTGAACGGCTGGTTTCAAGGAATGGGCTTTCCTCCCTGCGCGCGATTGATGACCCACTGGTTTTCCCCGAAGGAACTCGCCACCAAGATGTCGATCTGGAATACCTCACACTCCATTGGTGCCGGGGTGGTCGTGGTCCTTTGCGGGTATTTGGCGCACTATAGCTGGCGACTTTGTTTCCTGGTGCCTGCGGCACTGGCCATGCTTGGTGCGACTTATCTTGCGTTAACGCTTCGCGACACCCCGCGCTCACTCGGTTTGCCTGAAGTTGCGGGATCGGAAATGGAGGGTGATGAAAAAGCCGAACAATCATCTACTGAATTCAAAAAATTCCTGAAGAAGCAAGTTTTTGGAAATCCATATATCTGGCTGATCTCAGGAGCGAATTTTTTTGTCTACATGGTGCGCTATGCCGTGTTGGATTGGGGGGCAACCATGCTGAAGGAAGCGAAAGGCATCGAACTGGCCCATGCTGGCTGGATGCTCTTCGGATTCGAAGTTTCCGGCGTGATTGGAATGTTGCTTGGCGGCTGGCTTACCGACAAGGTTTTTGGAGGACGCGGAGCCCGCACCTGTCTGTTTTGCATGATGCTGGCAGGATTGGCTGTATGGGGATTCTGGAAGCTGGCTGGAAACTCTGCCGTTGCAAGCACCGGGTTCCTTTGCGCCGCAGGATTTTTCATTTATGCCCCGCAGGCACTCGTCGGAATCATGGCTGCCAATCTCGGAACCAAGCGTGCCGCCGCTACCGCAGCCGGGCTAACAGGACTCTTTGGTTATCTGAGCACGGTGGCGTCAGGCTGGGGTCTGGGCCGGTTGGTTCAGACCCAGGGATGGAACGCTGGCCTCGCAGTATTGGTGGGAGCCAGCTTGATAGGGGCTACCTTGTTTGCCTTGGCATGGAACGCCGCTCCCAGCGGTTATGCTCAAGCCAGAAGTGGCAAAGCGTGAGCTAGGGTCAGGGCGTTGACCCTTGTTTCGTTGAAACCAATTGCAGACAAACACCGTCTGCCCTATGGCATATGGCAATGCACCTCAAAAGATTATGTCGCGTCTCTTTGGCTGTTCTCGTCATCCTGGTCACATTTGCCTGCGCTGGCGGTGAACTCACAAAACCGAACATTATCTTCATCCTCACCGATGATCTTGGCTTTGGTGATGTTGGAACGTTTTTTCAGAACTCGCGACAAGCTTCGAACAATCCTGCAAAGCCATGGCAATCGACGCCCAAACTTGACGCCATGGCAGCACAGGGTATCAAGCTGACCGACCATTATTGTCCCGCCGCAGTATGCGCACCATCCCGTGCGTCCTTGTTGCTCGGAGTACATCAGGGACATGCAAACGTTCGCGACAACCAGTTCGACAAGGCATTGGAAAATAATCATACACTGGCAACGGTTTTGAAAGCTGCGGGCTATCAAACAGCCGCCATTGGCAAATGGGGGTTGCAAGGGAAAGGTAACGCTCCAGCAACCTGGCCCGCCTACCCAACCAGGCGAGGGTTTGATTATTACTTCGGCTACGTGCGTCACGCAGATGGCCATGAACATTATCCTAAGGAAGGTCCGCACAAGGGGCCGATGCAAGTATGGGATATGGACCAGGAAATCTCATCCACCCTGGACAAGTGCTACACCGCCGATTTGTTCACGGCCCGCGCAAAGAAATGGATTCTGGATCAGCACGCGACAAATGTCGCCCAGCCGTTTTTCATGTATCTCGCCTTCGACACGCCTCACGCGACTACAGAATTGCCGACGCAGGCGTATCCAACGGGAAGCGGCACGAAAGGCGGGCTGCGCTGGCTGGGAAAGAGCGGGGAAATGATCAATACTGCGAGCGGCACCATTGATTCCTGGTACCATCCCGATTATGCCAAGGCGACTTACGACGACGATGGAAACCCGAACACGCCGGAAGTGCCATGGCCGGATGTTTATAAACGGTATGCCACATCCGTGCGCCGCATCGATGATTGCGTCGGCGATCTGCTGCAACTGTTAAAAGACCTTCACATTGAAACCAACACGCTCGTCGTTTTTTCTTCCGACAACGGGCCGTCGATTGAGTCCTATTTGAAACAGCCTTTCGCCGCGAATTTTTTCAGCAGCTTCGGTCCGTTCGATGGCATCAAGCGCGATCTATTGGAAGGCGGACTTCGCGTGCCGACGATCGCGTGGTGGCCGGGGCACATTTCGCCGGGTCGAACCTCTTCAGAGCCGAGCCAATCACATGATTGGATGCCGACGTTCGCCGAAGTTGCCGGTGTTCCCGTGCCCGCCCGTAGCGATGGAGTTTCACTGTTGCCGTTGCTCACCGGTCATGGCCTACAGAAGAAGTCCACTGTTTATTCTGAATACTTCAACGAAGGAAAAACGCCGAACTATTCTGAATTCGCACCCGGGCATCGGGGTCGTAAGCGCGAACAAATGCAGGCCATTCGCATCGGAGATTATCAAGGTGTTCGCTATAATGTGACTTCGCACGCCGACAATTTTGAAATTTACAACCTCGCAAAAGACCCGGGGGAAAGAATGAATCTCGCCACCAGGCCTGAATTCGCCGCGTTGCAACAGAAAATGAAAGACACGGTGCTGCAACTGCGGCGCCCGGACGTAAATGCACGACGTCCTTACGACCAAGAATTGGTGCCAGCTGTTTCGATTGCTTCCTTGAAACCTGGCATCACCTGGTCTTCCTATAAAGGCAATTTTCCCTGGCTTCCTGAATTAACAATGCTGCACGCCTCCTCGACAGGAATAACAAATCACCCCACCATCGCCATTCAACAGCACGAAACCGGAACCGGATTGCTCTTCACCGGTTATCTGGATGTGCCGACCGATGGGGAATACACAATCTACCTTGGCGCCGACACTCACGCGTTGCTGCGCATCCATGAAGCAACGGTGATTGACGAGGATTTTGGTTATTCCGCCAACACGGAAAAGAGCGGTGTTATTCGACTGAAAGCCGGCAAGCATCCATTTCGCCTTTACTATGCAACGCAAACGAAAAGCTCTCCATCTCTGAGCTTCTCCTGGAGCGGGCCGGGTATTGAGAAACAACCGATTCCGGATACCACATTCTTTCACGATGGAGCATTGGCCTCTCGCGCGAGTGCAGATTAATTCCGATAATCGAATTGGGGCACAAAAAAAAGCGTGGCGCGAAAGGACACGCCACGCTTGAAGAATCTTTCTGTTACTATTACGGCGTCGGAACGACGGTGTTTCCTACAACCGCGATGTCATCGATGTAATAGCCTTCAGTTGGAGGGCACTCGGAAAGATCCAGATGCTCCTCGCAAGCCTGACTGAAACTCACATAGAATTGAATCTTGATTGTTTGACCTGCGAACTGAGACAGGTCGACCGTGACGTTGGGCCCTTCATAGGCGCCGGCATTTCCCCAGAGACTCCAACCATTGGGGAGACCCTCGACGACTGTGGTGAAGGTTTCAAAGTTGTTGGTTGAAACGTAAACGGCGACGTAGTCGTCATCAATTGGCAGACAACTGTCGCCCCGAGTCAGGTGCGCGTAGCTAAGTACCGCATTGGTTACGGAAGTCAGATCAATCGACGGTGTGGTGATTGATCCATAGTTCCAGCCGTTGGTTCCAACGGTGCCGGTGCTTTCCTGGCCATAATACCAGGATGTATTTGTACTCGCAGACCAACGTTGAGACAAATGCCAGAGTCCACCGTCACTATTCACACCATCGGTGGAACCGGCGATCGTCCATCCATTGGCTCCGTTCTCCAGATTATCAGAGAACAGAGTCACTTCTGCGTTTGAGTTCATTGCAAGGCAAAGAAACCCTGCAACCATCGTCATGGGGAGGATCTTTCTCATAGGGCGTCGACTTTAAACCTACTCACAACGCTTTTTAAACTCAAAACAGCCCGGGATTCATTTTTTTAGTTTTTCTACTATTCATCCGTGGGGTTCAGGAAAATTGCTTCCAAAGCAGCGAAGTAAGCCCTGCTAATAGATTTGGCGAAGGGCTTTAGTAGTTTTCCTGATGTAGAATGCACCGAAATCTCGTTGAAAAAGATGCCTTAAGGCCGGATTTGCAAGCGGTTTGAATTTTCCATGAAATAACATTTTGTTCTCTCATAAATTTGTGCAACCGTAAAACAGGCTCGTGCTTTTAGACCTGAACTGCCCGGCAGGCATGGACCAAAAGGAGAGAATATGATAAATGAGCAATACGAAAGCTGCATAAAGGCTTGCAATGAATGTGCAATCGAATGTGAAAGCTGCGCCACTGCATGCCTCAGGGAGAATGACGTGAAAATGATGGCCCGTTGCATTAATCTCGATAGAGATTGTGCGAAAATCTGCTTCACTGCTTCAGCCTTCATGTCTAGCGACTCTGAGTTTGCGGGTGAATTATGCCGTGCCTGCGCAGAAATTTGCCGTGCCTGCGGAGAGGAATGCCGCAAGTTTAAAATGGAGCATTGCCAGCGCTGTGCTGCTGCCTGTGAGCGATGCGCCGAGGAGTGCGAAAAAATGGCAACTGTAGCTACGCATTAAGGTCGGCCGCTGATACCATGGAAAAGATCAGAACTCCTCTCGAAATCTGCGCAGGAAAACAAATGAAGCAGAAAATCCCTGGTAAACAGGAATAAAAAATGGTGGAGGCGGCGGGAGTTGAACCTTGTTTGGCTACCTGAGCAATATTCACCAAATCGCCCATAAAACCGCGTATTTAAGACTGTCGTCTGCATCTTTTAAAAAGTTTAACACGCACGTGACTACATGCCATGCGAAATATTTTTTTCAGAAAATTTCAGAAATCGGAGGCATGGGACACATACCCTCATCCCCTCTCAGATCATCGAGTGGAGAGAGCTAAGGGTTAACCCCGCCCGCAGCAGCCCAGCCTGTTGCCTCAAGGATAAATGACACCGGGGATTGGACCGGATTTGGGTATTTGTTGCCTCACATTAAATGACACCGACGTGTTTATTGTTTTTCCCTCCGTCAGGAGGGTCCTTTTGCCCCTGCTGCTGCAGCAGCAGGGGCAAAAAAATTTCTCATTCTTCCATCCCGTCCTCATTTTAAGATCGGTCTGAGTTGTTTATCCGTTTGCCTGGCCAGTTCAAAGGGATCGACGGCGTAATACCAGTCGCGCAACCGTTGCGCCTGTTTCCTACCCAGTTGTCCGCTGCTCACCAGCCACTGGTAGGCCGTCTGCGGACGGTCGTGACGGCGAACCCAGCGGCTGCCTTCCCGATGCTTGGCCACCAGCTTGGCTGAGGGCAGAAAAAAGTTCTGCAATGGCCCCCAGGTTTCCTTGTAAAGCTGGTTGATCAAGGGCACCGCTGCCGGAGATTCCAACCGGGCATAGCCCAGAACCTGCCGCGGCCACATCCAGTTCTTCTGCTCCACATGCGCATTGTCATCTTTATGATAAGGGCGTGAGCGGGTGAGTTTTACGGGCACCACGCGCTCCTGCAGGTAACGCACCAGATGCCAGTTCAGCCATTCGCTCCCATTGTCAAAATCCATCCCCAGCAAAGGAAATGGCAGGTTTTTTTCCACGTCCCGGGTTTGCTCCAACACCCCTTGGGCACCCTTGTTCCACACGGCCCGACCTTCCGTCCACCCACTCCCCAAACACGTGTAGGTCAGGCTCCAAATGAAATCACCCGCCAGGCTGGAACCGCAATGCGCCACGCTGTCCGCCTCCAAAAATCCCGGACGTTGCTCATCCCACACTTCCCCCTGAATGGGAATCTGGGTCCGCAACAGCGTGCCGGGCCGGGTGCCACATAACCGGCGAGGGACTTCCGCTTTGAGCGGCGCCAGCAGCCGGTCCAGGGTCGCGGCACTGACCTTTCCCAAGAGCTTCTTCTGTGCTGGCAAAAGACTGCCGTAGTGCTTGCCATAATGCGGCAACCACAGGGCCAGCGCCGGTTCCAGCCGCTTGCCACAAAGCTGTTCACTGGCTTTCCAGATCCGCTCGACCACCTCACGCACCGGCTCATAGACCGGTTCGGCCCCGGGGCGCACTCCGCCCTTGGGCTTGGGCAATTGATCCCCCAACAACTTGATCGCATGCTTGCGATCATAGCCATGATGTTCACAAAACTCATCGAGCATCCGCGTTTTTCCTTCCCGCCCTCGACCGGCATACCGCCTCCGCAAACGTTCCAACTCTTCCGTCCGACAACTGCTCTTTGGCATCTTCATTCTCCAAGTTTGTCGGTGTCATTTTCCCGTGAGGCAACGTATTCCTTCAGTCCGGCTTCCCAACCTCTCTCCGGTGTCATTAATTATGAGTCAACTCGCCATCGCCGCAGGGGACTATTACGCACTGGCCGTCCAGCGCGATGGCACCGTCGTTGCATGGGGCAATGATTCTGCCGGGCAAAGTGATGTACCCGAGGGTCTTGCCAATGTGGTCGCTGTTGCTGCGGGAGAAAACCACAGTGTGGCTCTGAAGGAGGACGGAACGGTCGTGACCTGGGGAGCGGAAGACATTGTTCCTGCAGGGTTAGACCATGTGGTATCGATTTCCGCGTCTGGTTTCCACAGTGTCGCGCTGAGAGACGACAGCACCGTGGTGGCTTGGGGTTCTGGGGATTTCGCGCCTGTGGGATTGAGCAACGTGACAGCCATTTCATCCGGCTTTTCCTTTGATCTTGCACTGGTGCAAACTTCGCCCTTGATGATCGTACGGCAGCCCGCAAACCGGACGTTATACAGCGGCATGAACGCACGATTCACAGTCGGTGCGGTCAGTTCATTGCCGATTAGTTACCAGTGGCTGGCGAATGGCACCAATATCGCCGGAGCGACCAATTCAGCCCTTACTCTAACCAATATCCAGCCAGCCGACTCCGGCACGTACAGTGCTGTCCTCAATAACGGCAACGGCTTGCTCACCACCTCCAACGCCACCTTGGCGGTGACTCATTCTCCTCCAATTTTTCTCAGCCAGACTTCCAATCAACTGCTCACCCTTGGGGGAAATCTGAACCTTGCCGTCACTGTTGGCGGAAGCCAACCTCTGAGCTATCAGTGGCGGCTCAATGGCAAGGAGATCCCTGGGGCAACGGCTTCGCGCTTTGCCGTGACCAATGTAGTGGATGCCAACTCGGGCTTTTACGAACTGGTGGTGAGCAACGTCTTTGGCATCGCTACCAACTCAGGAATCTTCGCTACCGTCAATGATCTGCCTTCTTCACTGAACGCAGTCGAACTAATTTGGACGACCAGTACCAACAAGCCGTGGTTTGCAGAATCGATCACTTCGCATGACGGTGTGGAAGCGGCGCAAAGCAGTCCCTTATCTTACACCGGTGAACAATCCCTGCTTCAAACAACCGTTACCGGGCCTGGCACTTTAAGCTTTTGGTGCATGCTCAATTCTTACTGGGGTCAGGAGCGTTTGGGGTTTTCCATCGATGGATTGCAACAATTTTACCTGCCCACCCGTACGTCGGGGTGGCAGCACAAAACGATTTACATTCCTGAGGGCAATCATGTCTTGGAATGGAGTTTCTACACTCCTGGTGCTACCTATCTAAGTGATTCGGCCTGGGTAGACCAGGTCACTTATTCACCTGGCCCAACACCGCCTGCATTTGACACCCCCCCGAGCAGCCAGGTTGCATCCGCAGGCACAAATGCAGCCTGGAACATCTCGGTTTTTGGCACCCCCCCGCTCAGTTACCAATGGCAGTTCAACGGCACCGATATTAACGGAGCCACTAATACGTCCTTGTCTCTGACCAACATCCAAGCTGACAATGCAGGCCTGTACAGCATCATCGTGAACAATCAATACGGTACTGCTAGTTCCAACGCAACACTGAGCGTCAATGTCGCAGCTCCGAAGGTGGTGGTACAGCCCTTGAACTACCGCTTGCCGATCCACGCAAGCATCGCCCTTACCGTCACCGCCACCGGGTCAGAACCGTTCAGCTACCAGTGGCGTTTGAACGGAACCAACATCGATGGGGCCACCAACCGAACGCTTGCTTTGAGCGATGTCCAACAGGGTGATGCGGGTAGCTACCAGGTCGTGGTCAACAACGCCTACGGTTCAGTTGCCAGCTCCAACGCAACAGTGCAGGTCGCCCCTGCCTTCGTGCTGGCTTGGGGGAGGAATACCTATGGTGCTACCAACGTCCCGACTACCTTGACGAATCCTGTGGCAATCGCTGGAGGCATTTTTCATAGTTTGAGCTTGAGAAGTGATGGCACCGTCCTCGTCTGGGGTGACAACTATTATGGTCAAACCAACGTGCCTGCCGGTCTGAGCAACGCGGTGGCCATTGCCTCTGGCCTTGACCATATTCTGGCTCTGAAGGCCGACGGTTTAGTCACTGCCTGGGGGGCGTCGAACTACCACCAGGCAACGGTTCCCCCACACCTGAGCAACGTGGTCGCGATTGCAGCTGGGAATTTTCATAGTCTGGCTTTGAAAGGTGATGGCCAGGTGGTCACTTGGGGAAACAACGCTTCAGGCCTGACGAACGTGCCTACAGGGTTGAGCAACGTGGTCGCCATCGCCGGAGGTGCCTACCACAGCCTGGCACTTAAAGCGGACGGCACAGTGATCGCGTGGGGCAGCAACTCCCAAGGTCAGACCAATGTGCCCGTTGGATTAAGCAATGTCGTGGCCATCGCGGCAGGCAGCTATCACAACATGGCATTAAAAAGCGATGGCTCGCTGGCGAGTTGGGGCGACAACTCCTACGGTCAGACGAACGTGCCTGTTGGATTAAGTAATGTTGTGGCAGTGGCAGCCGGATATTACCACAATATGGCGCTGAAGCAGGACGGGACGGTGCTGGCTTGGGGAAAAAATAATACTGATGGGCAAACGAACGTGCCACCAGGGCTGGGTAATGTGGTGGCGATTGCTGCGGGTACTTATCACAGTCTGGCTCTTGTGAATGATGACGAGCCTTTTATCGTGAGACAACCTTTCTCACGGCTGATAAATGCTGGGGCGGATGTCACCTTTGCGGTGACGCCAGCGGGCATGGCCCCTCTGGGTTACCAGTGGCAGTTTAATGGAACCAAAATCAACGGTGCGACGAATGCCTCTTTGGTGTTGACGAATGTGCCCTTGGCTGGAGCGGGGAATTATCAATGTGCGGTCAGTAACGCCATTGGCTTGGTGACGAGCCTCCCCGCCAGCCTCATAGTGTTACGCACCAGTCCCTCCTTCGACTCGCAAGTGCAGTTTGGCAGTGGAGGGTTTGGTTTTCAGCTCAATGGGCTGTCCGGTCACGGGCAGGTGATTGTCTATTCGTCGGCGGACTTCGTGAACTGGGTTCCAATTCTGACCAATGGAGCGGTGACCGGAACGCTGCAAGTGATGGATTCGTCGGCAACCAACCTTCCAATTCGATTCTACAAAGTTGTTGAACAGTAGTTTTGCGATAACCTTCTCAGCAATCCGCGTAAACCCCTGGAAAAGCGCGCAGTGATTGGCGTATCACATCTTCAGAAATCGTACAGAAAATCCCAGGGCAGACGCATCAAAATTTTTTTGAAGAAAAGTATGTACTTTGTAAATACAATGCGTACATGAGATGGGATGCAAAAGCATCACCGTCAAAACTTGATCGAACATTTCAAAGAGATAAGGGACCCGCGAGTCAAAGGCCGGTGCGACCACGAACTGGTGGACGTGCTGATGATTGGTTTGTGCTGCCTGCTGTGCGGCGGGGAAACCTTCAACGACATGGAGGACTTTGGCAAAGCCAAACGCAAATGGTTCAAGACGTTTCTGCGTTTGCGCCATGGGATACCCAAACACGACACGTTCAACCGAGTGTTTGCGGCGCTCAAGCCGGAAGCCTTTCTGGACTGTTTCATGCGCTGGACGCAATCGGTGCGCGCGACGGTGGCTGATGAAATCGTGGCGTTGGATGGCAAGGCCCTGCGTCGGGCGCTGGAGCAAGGACAATCCCCGCGGGTGATTGTCAGCGCCTGGGCGGCGGGCAACTCGCTGGTGCTGGGCCAAATCCAGGTGCCTGACAAGACCAATGAAATCACCGCTGTGCCGCAACTGTTGCGAGTGTTGGAGTTGAGCGGATGCATTGTCACCCTCGATGCCATGGGGTGCCAAAAGGAGATAGCCAGGGAGATTGTGGAAGCCGACGCCAACTACGTGCTGGCGCTCAAAGGCAACCAGGGCCAGTGCCATCAGGAAATCAAAGCCTATCTGGAGGACGCCGTGGCGCGGCACGACCAGGAGCGGCCTGTGGAAAAGAATGCCGTGGCGCTGGCTTACAAGGAAACCACCGAAAAAGATCACGGACGCCTGGAAACACGACGCTACTGGCAAAGCGGCGATGTCAGCTGGCTTGCTGATCGCCAGCAATGGGCAGGACTGCGCAGCGTGGGCGTGGTGGAGAGCGTGCGGCAGGTGGGCCAGCAAGCGCCCACGGTGGAACGGCGCTATTATTTGAGCAGCTTGAACGTGGACGTTGAAAAGTTTGCTCGTGCCGTGCGCGGACACTGGAGTGTGGAAAACTCCCTGCACTGGGTGCTGGACGTGCAATGCGGCGAGGACCGCAACCGGGCCCGCTCTGGCCACGCCGCTGAAAACCTCGCCACCTTGCGTCGACTGGCTTTAAACCTCTTAAAACGAGAATCCACCAAAAAACGCGGCATCAAAGGCAAACAACTCAATGCTTCCTGGGACCATGATTACCTCCTACGCCTTTTATCATTTTGATGCGTTTGCCCTGCAGAAAATCCGAGGTAGAATTGTGTATAAACTCGGAAGTGCTTATAAATGAGGATGAAATGGTGGAGGCGGCGGGAGTTGAACCCGCGTCCTTGGCAAACCAACCAGCCGCGACTACATGCTTAGTCAAAGGAGAGTTTTCTGCTATGCGATTACGCTCTGACACGATTCGCACTGCCTAGTCTGCATGAAATTTTTCGACCAACCGCGCGCAGTCTCCGCATTTGATCTAACCTGCTGTAGCGTTCATCCACCGTAGCAGGTGTCCAGCAGTGAACGTCGTGGCATTAAGCCGCGAGAGCTAATTCTTCAGTAGCTTTTATTTTTTGGTTCGATTTTTTACGAGGCCAACGAACCATCCTCGGCATGCCGCCTCTGGCGTATCTCCCAAGTCGAAACCAGTACGCCCCCGAAAACGACCTCACAATATTGCCTTGCTGGCGGCCAAGGTCAAGACATCCACAAACTCTTTTGGCTTTTGGCTTAGTATTATTACTTCGCCCTTGTGGCACGTTCCTGGAGCCAGATTACATCAGGATTATTTGGCGAACTAAATTGGTCCGGCACGAACCCGTTGGGTACGAGCGACGGCATCGTTCTGTTATCGCGCCATCGCTTGATTTCAGCGTGCCCATCAGCGAAGGACAATCCGCCCGCCCGATGATGGTAACTGGCCGGCAGGTCATAAAGACCAACCTGTCCAGGCGCGTCTGGCCATCCTCGCATATCCGTGGCGAAGTTACCCCAATCAATGCTGTCCTCACGCATGTCCATTAACAAAAACGTTCCGGAAGGTCCAGGATCGGTCATGTCAGACATCCGCAGATAAATGCGCCAATTGCTGCCGCCATAAACCAAATCATTGCCCCCGGATAAAAGACCGTCATAACCGGCGAACCCACCAACCCAGAGGTTCATGGACATGCTTCTGACCCGCGACTTGCGTTCTCCATTCACAGTCACAAAGGATTTGTCCGCGGGACATCTCCATATCTCAGTTGAATTTCCGCAATATGGCCAAATCGGACTTTTCTTGATATCGACGTCAGGATCCCAATTCGAAGGATTGGCTGGATTAAAATCCAGATCTCCCAGCACCCAGGCATAGGCGCTCGATTCCGGGTGCAACCAATCATGGCTGGCATAGAGCAACTTGTCGTTGTTCTCCTCACTATACATCCTCCAGGCCAAAGTTAATTGCCGGTGGCTGGACATGCATTGTAATCCTTGAGCCTTTTGCTTGCCTTTACCCAACACCGGTAACAACAGTCCGGCCAGGATGGCAATAATCGCAATGACGACCAGCAACTCAATGAGTGTGAATCCCTCTTCACACCGTGGAGAAGCGAATGGAAGTTTCGGCTTCATGTGAACAAATGGGGCTTTTACCAATTCCACTATGTTCCAATGCCTCGTTCTGTCAATTGCAAAGCGCCTCCATCCAACCAACAAAAAGGGCGAGGTTGGGGATGCCAACCTCGCCATTGATTTTCGGTTCCTCGATGTTTAGGAGCGAATTAGTAATCCATTCCGCCCATGCCGCCGCCGTGGCCGCCGCCATGACCAGCAGGAGCCGGCTTTTCCTTCTCCGGCACTTCGGTGATCAAGCATTCAGTGGTCAGGAGCAGACCAGCGATGGACGAAGCATTCTGCAGGGCAGAGCGGGTGACCTTCTTCGGATCAACCACGCCGGCCTTGACCAGGTCTTCGTATTCGTTGGTGGCAACGTTGTAACCGTCATTGCCTTTACGCTTCTTGACTTCCTGAACCACGATGGAGCCTTCCACGCCGGCATTGGAAGCCAATGCACGGAGAGGAGCTTCGATGGCGCGCTTCACGATCTCGACACCGATCTGTTCGTCGCCTTCGAGCTTCAAAGAATCAATGGCAGGGAGACAGCGGAGCAGGGCCACGCCACCACCAGGCACAATGCCTTCTTCAACCGCCGCGCGAGTCGCGTGCAACGCGTCTTCCACACGGGCTTTCTTTTCCTTCATCTCGGTTTCAGTAGCGGCACCGACGTTGATGACGGCCACGCCACCGGCCAGCTTGGCCAGGCGTTCCTGCAATTTTTCGCGGTCGTAATCCGAAGTGGTCTCTTCAATCTGACGGCGGATTTGATTCACGCGGCCCTGGATCTCAGAGGACTTTCCGTAACCTTCCACAATGGTGGTGTTTTCCTTGTCCACCACGATCGACTTGGCACGGCCGAGGTCTTCCAAACCGATGGAGTCGAGCTTGATGCCCAGGTCTTCGGTAATGCATTTGCCGCCGGTCAGGATGGCAATGTCTTCCATCATCGCTTTGCGGCGATCACCGAAGCCAGGCGCCTTCACAGCACAAATGTTCAACGTGCCGCGCAGCTTGTTCACGACCAGAGTCGCGAGCGCTTCGCCTTCCACGTCTTCCGCAATGATCAACAGCGGCTTGCCAATCTTGGCCACCTTCTCGAGGATCGGCAGAAGATCCTTGAGGCTGCTGATTTTCTTTTCGTAATTCAGGATGTAAGCATCTTCCAGCTTGGCTTCCATCGACTCCGCGTTGGTCACGAAGTAAGGAGAAAGATAGCCCTTGTCGAACTGCATACCTTCGACGACGTCGAGGGTGGTTTCGATGGACTTGGCTTCTTCGACCGTGATGGTGCCGTCCTTGCCGACCTTGTCCATCGCGTCAGCAATGATTTCGCCGATGGTGGTGTCCCAGTTGGCGGAAACGGTTGCGACCTGCTTGATCTCTTCCTTGTCCTTGACCTTCTTGGCAATCTTGGCGAGGTGCTCGACGGCTGCATCAACGGCCTTTTGGATGCCGCGTTGCAGGCTGATCGGGCTGGCGCCAGCGGTCACGTTCTTCAAACCTTCGCGATAAATCGCTTCAGCGAGAACGGTCGCGGTCGTGGTGCCGTCACCGGCGGTGTCGCTCGTCTTGCTCGCGACTTCACGCACCATTTGCGCGCCCATGTTTTCATAAGGGTCTTCCAGTTCGATTTCCTTGGCGACGGTTACGCCGTCCTTGGTCACCGTGGGAGAACCAAATTTTTTGTCGAGCACTACGTTACGACCCTTGGGACCGAGAGTAGCCTTGACCGCGCGGCTCAGTTTTTCCACACCCTTGAGCAGGGACTGACGCGCAACTTCGTCAAATATCAATTGTTTAGCTGCCATATATTTCTAATCCTAGGTTAATTGTTGGAGTTTCAGTGTTACTCAAGGACGGCAAGAATGTCATCCGAGTTCAGGATTTTGTATTCCTTGCCATCAAGTTTGATCTCGGTGCCGCCGTATTTGCTCACGAGCACGCGATCGCCCTTCTTCACTTCGAAAGGAACTTTTTTCCCATTGTCGTCGGTTTTGCCCGTGCCGAGTGCCACGACGATGCTTTCCATCGGTTTTTCCTTGGCGGAATCAGGAATGATAATGCCGCCCTTTTTGGTTTCTTTTTCTTCGACCGCTTCAACGAGGATGCGATCCCCGAGCGGCTTAACGTTTAGTGCCATACTTGGTTTTCCTTTATCTTTTATTTTGATTTAACTGATTGAATCAAATCCCGCCGCACTCGCGTGCAGGAAAATTCGTTTAATCCGCAGACACAAGCGGAAGGACACTTCATTCTTCAAAGCGCCTTCCGCGTGAATCGCGGGCCAATATTATTTCTTATCGTCCACCACTTCGGCGTCGATGATCGGACCTTCGTCCTTGCCACCTTTGTCGCCACCGGCTTGCCCACCAGCTTCAGGGCCAGGCTGAGGTCCACCAGCTTGTCCGCCAGGTTGGCCCCCTTGCGCCTTCTCCGAAGCGGCTTTGTAAATCTCCGCCCAAACCGATTGCGAAACTTCGGTAAGCTTGTCGTTGGCCGACTTGATGGCCGCGCCATCGCTCCCCTTCAAGGCTTCCTTCACCTCGTTGACCACGCCTTCAATCTTGCTGCGATCCGCATCGGAAATCTTGTCCTTGTTATCCTTCAGCATCTTTTCCGTGCGATACACCGCATTGTCCGCCTCGTTGCGGGCATCAATCTCTTCGCGACGCTTCTTATCCTCTTCCGCGTGCGTCTCCGCATCGCGGCGCATCTTCTCGATCTCGTCCTTCGAGAGACCGCTGCTGGCCGTGATGGTGATTTTCTGTTCCTTGCCGGTGCCCAGGTCCTTGGCATTCACATGCAGGATGCCGTTCGCATCGATGTCGAACGTGACTTCGATCTGCGGCACTCCGCGCGGGGCCGGAGGAATGTCGGTCAATTGAAACTTGCCGATCGTCTTGTTGTCGCGGGAGAACTGGCGCTCACCCTGCAACACATGAATTTCCACGCCCGGTTGATTGTCCGAAGCCGTGGAGAAAATTTCCGACTTGCGCGTTGGCACTGTCGTATTGCGCTCGATCAACTTCGTGAACACGCCGCCAAGGGTTTCGATGCCCAGTGACAACGGCGTCACGTCGAGCAACAGCACATCCTTCACTTCACCCTTCAGCACGCCACCCTGGATGCCTGCGCCGATCGCCACCACTTCGTCAGGATTCACACCCTGATGCGGCGGTTTGTTGACCAAGGTATGCGCCGTTTCCACCACGCGCGGCATACGGGTCATGCCACCGACCAACACGAGCTCATCGATTTTGTCGGCCGTAATTTCAGCATCCTTCAAGCAGTTCCGGACGGGCGTGATCGTGCGTTCGAACAAGTCATCGCAAATCTGTTCCATCTTCGCACGGGTCAGCTTCATGCTGATATGCTTCGGGCCGCTCGCATCCGCCGTGATGAACGGCAGGTTGATGTCGTATTGCTGCGCGCTCGAAAGCGCTATCTTCGCCTTTTCAGCCTCTTCCTTGATGCGTTGCAATGCATCCGGCTGCTTGCGCAAATCCATGCCCTGTTCGCGTTTGAATTCGTCCAGGATCCAATCCATGATGCGGTTGTCCCAGTCATCACCACCCAGGTGCGTGTCACCATTAGTGGCCTTCACTTCAAACACGCCATCACCGATTTCCAGCACCGAGATGTCGAATGTGCCGCCTCCAAGGTCGTACACCGCGATCTTCTCGTCCTTCTTCTTGTCCAAACCGTAAGCCAGCGACGCCGCCGTTGGTTCGTTAATGATGCGCAGCACTTCAAGTCCTGCGATCCGACCCGCGTCCTTGGTCGCCTGGCGTTGAGAATCATTAAAATAAGCCGGCACAGTGATGACCGCCTGGGTGATGGTTTCACCGAGACGCATTTCAGCGTCCGCCTTCAATTTGGCCAGGATCATGGCGGAAACTTCCGGCGGGCTGTATTGCTTCGACTTGCCCTCCACTTCAACCTCCACTGCCACGTCGCCATTCGAAGCGCGCACCACCTTATAGGGAACCCGCTTGATTTCCTCCTGCACCTCATCAAATTTGCGTCCCATGAAGCGCTTGATGGAATAAACCGTGTTGCGCGAATTGGTGACCGCCTGCCGCTTTGCAGCATCGCCGACCAATCGCTCGCCACTCTTGGTGAAAGCAACCACAGAAGGGGTCGTCCGTTTGCCTTCTGAATTCTCCAGAACCAGAGGCTCGCCACCCTCCATCACTGCCATGCAGCTATTCGTCGTTCCTAAATCGATACCGAGTACTTTTGCCATAAAATCTGTTTCAGCCTTTCTACGACTCCTTACGCCAATGAGTCGTTCGTCCCTATTATCCGCCTATCCGTTTCTACGACAGTATCCGCATTGTTCATGCCACCCGTGACACATATTTTCTAAGTGGCTGTAGAGCAAGCTATTGCGAATTTATAGCTGTCTTTCCTCTAAAAAATAAGTGCGCCAAACTGCGCCAACATGTCACACATGGCGCGAATACTAAGCCTTCTTGTCACACCCTGCCCGTACGGGTTGCTGCTCCGAGTGTTCCGATTGAACCGCTCTCCATAAACTTTTTATCTCGGCTTAAGCCAGTTTAATTCAAGTTAACCGGGAGCATCGGTCGCAATGCACATTAAGGCCGACGACGCCTCAAATCAAAAGCACGCTGTACCCAATGACTAAAGTAAGTTCCTCTCCTCCAAGGCCATGGCTCTTCAGTCTCCACTTTCATCAGGCTTATTGTCTCCTTTCATCCGGTTCTTTTCCCCATTACAGAAATTAATTTTTGGCATTCGGTATAACGCAGTTGACTCTGGGCTTAACTCGGGCTACCATCCCATGAGATGGTCAAGAGATGGCATTCGGATGGTGAAACTACTCATTATGGCAATAGAGACCGAGAAAATTACGCTTAACCTTGGCCCAGTCGATCTTGGGCAGGTGGATCTGCTGGTGCAGGAAGGCTTTTATTCAACCCGCACCGATTTTCTGCGCACCGCTATCCGCAATCAATTGTTGGTTCACGCGGATGTGCTCAAGCAGGCCGCGGTCCGGAAAACGCTGGTGCTTGGCTTGCAACGTTTTACGCGCAAGGACCTTGAGGCGGTTCAGGCCGCTGGACAGAAGCTCCGGATTCGAGTCTTGGGCCTGGCCACCATTGACGAGGATGTGTCGCCGGAATTGGCCATGGCCACCATTGACGAGATTTATGTTCTTGGCGCCTTCCACGCCAGCGCGGGAGTCAAACGGGCCCTGGCCAGCCGCCTCCAATAAAAGCCGCCAAGTCCCAGCAGGAGATTTCAACGAAGTCCCCCAATCGGGGAAACCAAGGAATTATATGAATCGATCTATAGACTGTATGAAAACCGAAATGGAGGAAGCGACACGACTCACAAGGGAGGGACGATTGGCTGAGGCGGCCGCGCTGATCCGACGCAGCCTGGGCATGGGAGAGGCTTCAACGGCCACTCGCGCGCGCGTCGTGGAGGCGCCGCCAATTGATGTTACGTCCAGCAGCACAAGAGAGCCAGCCGAGCTGGCGGTTCCGCTGGCGACGGGAGCTGAGCCAGACGCGAGAACATCCGCCCCCAGACCAACCGACCAACGCACTCCCCCTCATCAAGCCCCCGCCGCTCCTGTGACTCCACCACCGAATCTGAGTGCTTTACTAGCCGGGTTGCCGAAGCCCGACACTCTGGGCAAGGTCCAGTGGCGCGACCGCTCCGGGCGGCAATTCGCGCCTGAGATCGTCGCCCCTGCCGCCGGTCAATGGCGCGCGGGAGTGTTCACCGGGGAAAGCGGCAGCCGTGCCTACAAGCTCTACCTTCCCAGCGGTTATCATGGCCGACGCCTGCCGCTGGTCGTGATGCTGCATGGCTGCACTCAGAGCGCCGATGATTTTGCCGCCGGCACTCGCATGAACTTCGTGGCGGAAGCAGAAGGGCTGTTGGTCCTTTTTCCCGAGCAGGCTGTTGCCGCCAACACTTCCCGATGCTGGAATTGGTTCCAGTCCGCAGACCAGCAGCGCGGGAGAGGCGAACCGGCCATCCTCGCGGGCATGACGCGCGAGGTGCTGGCTGAGCACAACGTTGACCAGAACCGCGTCTTTATTGCGGGCTTGTCGGCGGGCGGCGCGATGGCGGCCATCCTCGCGGCGACCTATCCCGAACTATTCGCGGCGGTCGGCGTGCACTCCGGGCTAGCCCCGGGTAAAGCGCATGATCTGCCGTCCGCGCTGCAAGCGATGCAAGGCCTGGGCCTGGACAGGCAACCCGGGGCTCCTGGCCGATCTATTCCGCTAATCCTCTTTCACGGAGATCGTGATTCCACGGTGCATCCGCGCAACGCCGAGGAGTTCATCCGCCAGTGGGTTGGCGACGGACCTGACGAGTCTTCGCTGCGCCGGGGGCAGGTGCCAGGCGGCAAGACTTATTCCTGCGCAGTTTACGGAAATCCAGACGGCCGGACTCTGGTGGAGCGCTGGACCATACACGGTGCCAGTCACGCTTGGTCAGGGGGCAGTGTGAATGGCTCCTTTACCGATCCTGCCGGCCCGAATGCTTCGCAGGAGTTAGTGCGATTTTTCCGCGAACACCCGCAGCCATCAGCCTAGCGCCCTAGAAAAACCATTGTATGAAGGTGTGTTTGCCGGGGGCGGAGGCGGCTGCGGGCGTGCTGGAGCGGCTTGAATTTCACCACACGCCCAAGCATGCCAGCTGGCTCAGCTAGGCGAGGGGTTGTGCCTTTCTTTTTTTAACGCTCCTGTAGAACCAACACCAATCAACCGAGGCCCCGAATCCATAAAACCTGATTGGATTCATCTTCACATTTCCTATACACTAGCACTTGAAGCCATTTCAAATGGGGACTGAGGATTACAACAACACTATGCCTGACAAGCCATATACCCGTGAAGAACTAATGGCCTTGGCAACAGATTCGCTGCCAAAGCGCGGAATTCTTTGCCCAAAATGCAAACAGCTAATTCCCCAGTTCGCAGAGCTAGACGACAAAAACAGTGACCGAATCCTAGTGCTCATCCGACAACGAAGCCCCATACAGGCCATCGTTGAACTGAGATCTGCTACCGGAGCGCCTTTGAGCTGGGCCAAACTCTGGGTTCACCATTCCGGTCGTCCTGATGCTGTGGGGACTACGGCTCCCTGTCCTTATTGCGGCAAACCCCTCATCACCGCACTCGCCAAACAATGCCGTTATTGCCTGATGGACTGGCATAACGCTGAAAAACCCAAAAAACTGAGCTCCCCCGGATGACCGCCATACCAAATCGTTCCAGCCCTCTCGAACGCGCCCTTATCTCTCTCGACGGCCTCTCCGTCGGTGACGCCTTTGGCGAAATGCTTTCCACCCGCGCGAAGGCAGCCCGCCGCATTGTTGCAAGCAAACAATTACCACCTCCCGGCTGGTGGCACACCGACGATACGCAAATGGCCATGGCCATCGTCGAGGAACTCAAAGCCGCTCAGACCATCGATCCCGCACGTCTTGGGGAACGTTTCGCAGCTCGTTATGACCGCGACCCCGAACGCGGTTACGGCAAAGGCGCGCGCATGGTTCTCCGTGCCATCTTTGAAGGCACGAACTGGCAGGTGGCGAACAAAAAAGCTTTCAGCTGCGAAGGTTCCAAAGGCAACGGCGGCGCGATGCGTGTCGCCCCTCTCGGCGCTTACTTCGCTGATGACTTGCCTCGGCTGGTGCATGAAGCCCGCCAATCTTGCGTCCCCACACATTCCCACCCGGAAGGAATTGCAGGTGCCATTGCAGTTGCCGTCGCCGCGGGAGTCACCTGGCAAAATCGCCTTCGTCCGCTCGAAGAAGCGCGCCAGCTCATTTGGAAAACGGTCCTTGAACTCACACCTGCCGGTGAAACGCACGATGCCCTCGTGCATGCTTCCGATTTACCCCCTGTCACATCAGTGGAAAAAGCCGCGCAACACCTCGGCAGCGGTTTTCTCGTTACCGCACCCGACACGGTTCCATTCGCCATCTGGTGCGCCGCGCGTCACCTGGACAATTTCTCAGAAGCGCTAATTTCAACGCTTGAAGGCGATGGTGATTGCGATACCAACTGCGCCATAGTGGGAGGCATCGTCTCCTTATACACCGGTCGTGAAGGCATCCCAGCCGAATGGCTCACTTCCCGGGAACGTTTGAATCTGGAATAAAGCAAATTCTCATTCCGGTTCGGCACTCCAGAGCAAAAAAGAAACAGGCCTGACTTGCGTCAGGCCTGATGAGAACAAAGTCTTATCTCCAGTGCGGCGCCGCAGACATACGCCTTAAATTACACACACGAAACAACTGCATTTTTGCACTGTCAACGCTATTACCTTACCCGATTCCCCTGTCCCCACCAGTCACCAGTACTGGGGACAACCAGGTCCACCTCCGTAGAAAGCTTTCAGCCGCTCGAGTTTCTTACCTCTGCGATCCGTTCATCCTGCAACCAAATCGCATCCAAAACCTCAAAAACCTCATTCGCCATCGGCGTCCCAATCACCTCTGAACGTTTCAATCCCTTACCGATCTCTGGATTCGGCGCGATTGCGATCTGCCCCGGATCGACAACCATGAAGCCTGGCTTGCCTTCATGAATGGCAAAACTTACAGACACAGCCACTCGCTGTTCAGCTGTGGACTCCTCACCCCAATCGCCAAGGAAAACATAAAATCCCGCCCCGTGTATACCCACTCGCCCGATGGTCCAATGCGCCCGATAGGCTGCATACGCAAAACCATCCCGATACACAAATCCACTCAGCATGCGATTCTGTCCACCACAACACTCGCACGGTCCGGATTCAACCAAATTGCCAGGTTCAATGGTTAACATCTATTTCGCTCAATAAAGGAAAAACCCTGAAGCCGATCCCTGTTGTCTTCAAGGCCAAAAGAAACAGGCCTGACTTGCGTCAGGCCTGATGAGAACAAATTCTTATCTCCAGTGCGGCGCCGCAGACATACGCCTTAAATTACACACACGAAACAACTGCATTTTTGCACCGTCAACGCCATTACCTTACCCGATTCCCCCGTCCCCACCAGTCACCAGTACTGGGGACAACCTTCTTCGAACTTACGGGCTTATATACTTCACAAACACAGAAAGTTTTAACACTCGTGTTTGCAGGTAAGCTGGCTATTGTGGCTGTATCGAAAGGGAAGAAATGATGGCTTTACCTACCTCAGCTAACATCACCGTTCCGCTGTGGAAAGTTTTACTCGTCGTCGTTCTAGGTGCGCTTTTTGTCATTTGGCTAATACGCAGGAAGTAATTTCAAATTAGGAGGCTATCTGCAATTAGGGAGTGCGGAAAACTTTGAAATGGGAGAGGGCAGGGTGAGGGAAAGTACGCCCAGAATATCCACCACCATTGGCACCTTCCAGCTTGCTAAGCCGTCGCCAGGTTTCCGTTCTCTATAAAATCTCTTCTGACTTTGCCTGCAAATACCGAAAGGTTACTTCGTCCTGATTAACTCCTTCGGATTGATCCCTTCCGGACATTCCCCCGCCTCAAAGGCCTCATAACTGAATCCGACCCCAAAATCCGGAATTCCGAGAACACCCACCAGATCCGCATGCCGTTCCACCGCGAACGTATAACCCTCCCCGGCCTCCTTCCGCAAAATGCTTTCGACCTCCTCCTCATCGCCACCGCCGAAAGCGGCACAAAGTCTTTGCGCATCCCCGCCCGTAGGTGGAGTGATGCTCTCTGCATCCGAATCAAAGTAGCTCGGAGAGGAATCATACTCATCCGTCACCTTGCCCTTTTCATAAAGTTGATACCAAAAAATATCATCATCATGATTCAACACCGCCAGCACCGGACACCGAAACTCCGCGGATAACTTCGTCCCCAGCTCGGTGATTTGTTCCTGATCCTGTTCATCCGATTGCTCGTCAAAAACCACCACGCAATCCTCCTCGTTTGGAGTGACAATCGCTCTGCGACCTTTTAAGAAATCAGCAACCTCCTGCTGGCTCGGCCCCTTTAAAGTATAATTCGTATAAAAATTGCCCATGGCGACGTCACTCTAATCACTCCCGCGCACATTCTCAAGCCCGCTTCCTCATTCCCTTACGACTAACGCATCTAAATGAACGCCTTTCTCATTAGCATTGAGGCACCGGAGCGCGGTTCGAGCTTTGTCCTGTTCATTTTCGCGTCTGGTCCTAATATACCGGCGGGTTTCACTTCTCATCAGAAGGGGACGCAGATTACCAATGAATCCAACTTTCTCAAAACGCGCTCACTGGATGTGCATATCCATATCATCACGCTTTTTTGCCAGCGCGGTTCTAATCGTCTCCTGCCTGCTCCTGTCAGGCTGTGCCTCGCCCAAGACAACCTCTTCTCAAACCACCACCACCGACCCAACCTCCTTCTGGAAGCCTTACGATTTATATCTCCTTGCCTCACCGCATCCCCGACTCTACGTGGAAGTCGATGCCGTGAAAGGCTGCGAGCCGTCCGATGCTACCCTGCAAAAACTCCGGGATTTTCTCACGACCTATTGTCACAAATCCGAAGGCATAGAGATTGTGCGCAGCGATGTAATCCCCATAGAATCCGCGAGGGAGGTTTTACCGGGAGCGCTTGCCCGCAAATTTATTAATGGCCCGCCGGACAACAGCACTTCAGCACCGCCGGCCTATATGTACGTACTCTTTTACAACGACGACATCATCGACAAGCGCATTATCGAAACGGGCCGTCATCCGGACCCCAACCCGCTGCCGCATCCCCGTCCACGGGAGCGGAAACCCCATGTTGATTCGGTGCCATACCCGGCCATGGCTTTCATAAACACTCATTATTGGTACGGAGTCATGCCAAACGAAAGGGCTCTGCACGAAGCAGGGCACCTGCTTGGCCTGGCATCGAGACCGACAGACGCTGCCAATCATCATTGCCTCAGCAAGAACTGCTTAATGAACGCATCGATAAACGTGAATCTCCCTAGCCTCCTACTGGGCCAGGATCCCATCAAGCAAAGACAGCTTTGCGAGAAATGTGTGGCACAGTTGCAGGAAAGTGCGAAGCAACAGCCGCCATCCAATCTGCGTTTTGTCGGTCCCGTGTTGGTTCGTTCGGAAGAGGGTTACCATGTCTTAAGCCTGCCCAACCGGGTGAAACTCATTGTGGGAAACCTGACCGATCAGGACTGCCGCGACTTCGCCGCCGCTGTGCATGCGGAAAACCCTTCCGAAGCCAGCGACAATTGGCGCGCAGATGGGTTGATGAAGGAAGAAATGATCCGGGAAACAGCCAAGACGCGTGAGATCCTCAATAGAGCCAAAGAGGATCCTTATGAACCGGTGCGAATCCTGGCGGCCGAGAGGCGAGCCGAGCAATAAAGGAGGGCTTTTGGTTGAGGCAGGGCGGAGGCCGCGGGCACTATCTGAAAGATAAGGACAGGCCGGCTGCAATGCATTGGCGTTCCGAATTCAATCTCCGCTCCATTTGTAGTCGTATCCAGCAGGTGGATCATATTGCAGTGCCAGAGTGTTAAAGCCGCCAATCAAGTTGCTGTTCCAAAAGATTTTGGTGTAATTGACGTGGCCATCCACAAAACTGACCATGTTTCTGGCGTCATTGAACAAAACCACACCTCCGGGAAGCGTCACGCCGCCGGGAGTTGAAGACCGATGCCAGGAATAGGGGAAGAAAGCAGGGACTTCCGCAACAAGAACAGTTTTAGCCGGGTCTTTTATCGAACTGATTTTTCGACCACCAATGCCGGGGGTGTTTACGCCAATAAATGTTTTCGCCCCGCCATTAAAGGCGTAGCTCGAATAATCAAAATTCGTTTGCTCGTAAAGAGGCGCGCGCACGTACGCAAGACCCCTGCCTGGCGTATTGCTGCGTCTGACCAGATTGACATAATATGTGTCGGCGGGACAGGCAAACAACCGGTCTTTAGAGGACGATTCGCCATTGACGCCGACATAATTTCTCATCCGTTCCCGATAGGCACTCCATGCCTGAGTTCCAAAACTTGCACCGCCCGTCGTTGGAAAAGTGTCATTGGAATCGTCGCAATACATACGCAAACCCAAATTAACTTGTCGTAAATTATTCAGGCAGGCCGTTCGCTTCCCCTTTGCTTTTGTTTCACTGATTGCTGGAAGCAACGAAGCGGCGAGAATTGCAATAGTAGCGATGACTACCAGCAGTTCAATCAGCGTGAACGCGTATCTGCGTTTGTTTCCGGCGGCGCCATTCATGATGTCAGTTTGCTTTTTCCACAACGACAAATTCCATGGATTGGCGGCCCAATGTTAGTTTGAGTCCAAGTTTGTCCAGCAACACCTGTTTCAATCCTTCAAAAGTTGAATCCCATTTGAAATCAATATCAAAATTATTAGTCAGCCCGGTCTGGTCAATCACCGCCACTCCTGAAGAACGTTCAAGATAACCAACAAGACATGGAATGGATTGGTTGTGCGCGGAATAATAATCATTCCCCTGCGAACCGGTGGATTGACCAGCAGCCGGTTTCAATCCGGCTGCGTTGCGCGATTGAACTGTGAGAAAAAGAACATTCGTCTCAATAGTTTCACGCCTCCCAATCAGCCCGAATTTCTTTTTGATTTCCTGCCGCAAGGCTTCCTGATTGGCTTCGACGCCTGTGGTTAAATTCGCGATGAAATCATATTTTCCGTCGGGCACAGGAACAGTCAGAATCAGTTGAGCCGGTCCGACACCATACGCAACAGTCAATAAATCTGGAATACTTTCGCCAAGTCCCAATGCCATTTCATTGCGCATTCCGGTGACGTGCAGGTCGGATTGAATCGTGATCGGTAGCGACGCAAGAATGTTGGCCTGCGCCGGCACTTTGTCGAGAACCGACAGGTCAAATTTTTCCTGCCATACTTCATGTCGATGTGCCGCTATTTTTTTGACGGTGATGGTCGCGGTTCCAACTGCGAGCAGCACGCTCAAGCCGACAACGATCGTTGTTTTTGCTTTTGACCATGCCATAATTTTCAATGCTCCTTTGACGAGGGATAGGGTTGAAGGTGAAGCCATCGCCCCCTTGGCAAATGCGCTGGCCGTCGTGGCCTTTGCCAGCACAGCTGGCGCAGCATGAACGGAATTCGCGGAAATCGCCAGGGCAAGAGTCGCAGTCGTTGAAGCAATTCCGCGTTTGATAAAAAATTTCCGCAGCTTTTCCATCGCCCGCGCCGCGCGTTTGTGAGCAGCCCATTCCTGGATGCCAAGCACGGCCGCTGTTTCCGCTGCGCTTTTATTTTCAAAAAAGCGCAATGCCACCAACGTGCGTTCCTTTTCGCTCAGTCGGATCATGGCTTCCTCTAAAAGCGGTTCAAGCTGACGCCAGACATTTTCGGAATTAGAATCGTTCAAGGTGGATTCCATATAGGCTTTTTGTTCGCGGGCCTGGCGGCGGGTTTTGCTGGTCAGAAAATTCATGGCCGTGAACCGTGTGGTCTCATACAGCCAGCCGGTGAGGATGGTTCTTTGGCTCAGGCTTGCGGCTTTTTGAGCCAGAATGATGAAGACCGCCTGCGCCACGTCTTGCGCGTCCGGTGAGTTGTCGACGTATCGGAGGGCTACGGAATACACAAGATTGATGTGCCGATGAACGATTTCCGCGAAGGCTGATTCGGAATTGCAATCAGCATATTTGCGCAGCAGGGCAATGTCGTCCACGTCGGGCATTTACCTATTATCTTCACACCCAATGAAAATTGGACATTTATTTTCCCCGGCTTGCGCCATCAAAATCGATTTCGCACACCTGCCCTGGACAAAAAAGAAACAGGCCGGATTTTAATCCGGCCTGATGAGAACAAATTCTTATTTCCAGTGCGGCGCCGCAGACATACGCCTTAAATCACACACACGAAACAACTGCATTTATGCACTGTCAACGCTATTACCTTACCCGATCCCGCTGTCCCCACCAGTCACCAGTACTGGTGACACCACTTGCCCTACTCAACCCGCGCTTCCGCCTTGCGAATCTCCAGCGTTGGCATCGCACGCACATCCGTTTTCAGTTCCAATCCCAATTGTTCGCGGGCAGCTTGGATCACCTTGTCAGGATCAGGCTGAAACCGTTCGTCCTCCGGCTTCATCAATTCCGCCTTTAACAGTTTTAGATCCTCGGGACTGATCACCTTCTTAAGCTCGGCGGGCAGTGTGTCATTGATTATCGATTTTGGATTCTTATCCATAAGCATCCCAATCCGCCTATCCAATCGAAAGTCCAATTTCTCCGCCTCTGAGAGCTCCCATTTGATCTGCACGCTCACACGATTTATCATGGATGTCTCATCAATGACCTGTTTGTTCAGGGCCAGAGTGAGATGACGGCAAACCGTTTTCATGTAAAGGCCGCCAAACTTGAACCCCCCGGGCTCCTGGCCTCCTCCACCCGGCTTATTGGTTGGTCTGAGCCCAGGTGCATTGGTGGAGACCATCTTCATCACATACACTTCCTGCGCTTGCGTGTTCGTTTGCGCGGTGATCCCAAACGTTGTCCTGAGCGCTTTTGCCAGTTCAGCCGTGGCCTCGGACATGTGACCGGGTGGTGCAGCTACGCTAATGTCATACAATTCTTCGGGAAGCTTGGTCTTTTCCAAAACCAGTTTGGGATCAATATCGTAATAAACTGCCAAAGCCTGGCGTAAATACGCTTTCTCGGCTTTGAAAACAGAGTGGGTTTTGTCCCAACGACAAAAATTAAAAGCCCCTCCGGGCATCGGGAATGGTCCCGTGATGGAAGCTTCAACAACCTTCACGCTCGGTTCCAAATCCGGCTTGGGTTTGGACTTAACGGCTGCTGGTTCATCGGGCTCATCAACCGGCTGAGGCAGAGAGCATGGTTTCCCTGCCAACACCTCCTCCAAATGTTCCGCTTTGAGTTTGGATGGATGCGTAACGGCCGCGATTTTTCCCTTGGCATCAACAATGAACGTCGTCGGAATGCCCGTGATGCCAAATCCTTTGGTCGTTGGAGACAGGGGACCATCTTCAGCAATCCATCCCGCCATGGAAGTCTTGTGCAAAAATTGTTTTATATACTCCCCGTTCTCCTCCGAGATGGAAATAAAGACCACCGGTTTCTGGCTGAATTGCGCCACCAGTTCATTCAGGTGCGGAATGGCTTCGATGCAAGGAGCGCATCTCGTTCCCCAAAATTCCACGACCACCACCCGCCCCCGCAGTTTTTCCCAGTTCACCTCATTCGTGGCCGGCCCTTGCAATAGACTCCTCAGGATCAAAGGCGGTGCAAGTTCCCCAACTTTCGGCGTGCTTGCCTTTTCCTGGGCAGGACAGTTCGCGCACTGTGCAAAAAACCAGCACAGGCAAAGTAGGAGAATTGATTTCCTTGGTAATTTCATAACCTCACAAGCTGAACCACCGCATTCTTGCCAAATCCACCACCTTGTCAATTGCGTTTACAAAAACGCTCATAGGTCGCGTGTATTCTACCAGGTCCTCATTCCCTCAATACTTCTTTAATTGTCTTCATTGGCAGAAAAAGCTGCAGTTCATTGGATGGCAACGGCACAAACCCAAATTGTTCGTAATACCGCTTTGCTGTTTCATCTTTAGCATCCACGAACAATCCGATGCCGCCGGCTTTTTCTGCAATCGCAACAACTTCCTTCATCGCCGCCACAAGCAAAACTCTCCCAATCCCCTGGCGGTGAGAATTCCTGGAAACTGCCAAACGGCCCAGCTTGAGTCCAGGCACATTGCGGGGAAATTTCTTCGCTATTTCCGGTGGCAATTCCTCCGCTGCCAGCTGGCAGATGTTCAGCGAATAAAAACCGAGGATGGGCTTTGGTGCCATCGCCTCCTCTTCAACCAGCACAAACGTTTTGGAAATGCCGCGCTCGGCATGCTGGCGTGCTGTCTGCTTCAGAAAAAGATTCAGAGGCTCACTGCCACAGTCAAAGCCCTCCCGGTCGTGCGCCTTGGAAAGCGCTTCGAGTTCAAGCACGCACCGACCTCTTGAAAGCGCGGACTGCCTCCTTTAACTGCTTGTTTGGTTTCGGCGGATGTTCCAACAGCTCGAACACCTTCTTCGCATCCTGTTGTGAAAGGCGAATCACCGATTCCCGCTCCAACACCCGCTGTGCTTCCTGATAGGCCGCCTGCACCACGAATTGATTCACCGTGGCCCCCAGCAGCTCTGCCGCCTGCTCCAGGGTCCCGCGCATCTCTTGAGTGATCCGCGCCGTAATCCTGGCTTTTGATTCATCAGTCGTGCTGGCCATAAATACATGGTGCCACTTTGGCACCGGATTGGCAAGTGGGAACCTCGGCTCACATCCATTTTGAGAAACCTCGCACCTTACCCGGAAGCGCTTCTCACCTCCGCCACCCGCTCATCCTGCGCCGCTATGGCATCCACCACTTCAAACACTATTTCCGCCAACGGCGTTCCAATTACCTCTGCCCGTTTCAACGCTTTTCCAACCAGCGGATTTGTGGCAATCGAAGTTTCATCCGCATCCACCAACATCAGCCCCGGACTCCCGCCTTCAATAAAATAATGCACTGCCACCCCCACACGACCCGCCGCGCTTACCTCCTCACCCCATTCGCCGAGAATCACATAAAACTCCGCTCCATGCTTCGCCACCTGTCCCACGGTCCAATGCACTTGATACCCCGCATACGCCGCCCCATCGCGATACACAAATCCGCTCACCATGCGATTCTCCCCGCCGCAACATTCGCACGGCCCGTAGTCCGCCACATTGCCTGGTTCAATGGTCAACATCAGCCGCTTTCAAATTCGATTTATCCATTTTAGTTTCAGCCTCCCTGACCGCTGCGGGATCCATTTTTCGAAGCAGCCTCTCAGCTCGATCACTTAACGTGGAGTCGTCACTCTTTCGTAATTCCAGCAGCTTTGGAATGGCTGCCTTTGCTCTCCTGCCGCCAAAGGATTCTAGTGCTCCAACGGCTGCGTGCCGGACCATCCTATCAGGATCATCAACGGCTTTTATGAGTACTGGGACGACGGTTTCCGGTTCCTGATGGATTCTGGCCAGCGCGACGATCGCACTATTCCGCACCGACGCACTCGGGTTTTTCAACATCCGAATCAAAGTTGGAATAGTCTCCTGGGACGCCGGGCCGATATCACCCAATATCTGCGCCACCAGCGATTGCGATAGCCCCGACAGGTTCTCGTCATAGATCTTGATCAGCTCGGGAACTGCCTCCTTGGCCTGTGGACCCAGGCATTTAAATGCCATGGCGGCCGCGACATATTTCACCGATGAATGAACATAGCCCACTCTGGATAAACCCAGCGCTTTCAGTCGAAACGCAATATTATCCTGCAGGGGACGGTTCTTAAACCTCATCATTTTCAGTAGGATGGGGATGGCATTGGTGCCCGCATGCTTGATCGCTCCATTTGCCTTGAATTGTTCGAAACTATCCGACACTTGATTAGTCGTCGGATAATACGCTTCGAGCCAGACACTCAGGCTTTTGCCCTCATAAATTGGTTCACGAGGCCGCATAACCTGCCAGGCGAACAGGGCAAGCAAAATGAGCACGAAACCGACAACGAGAATTCGACCTTTGTTCCCCACGAGAAAATCTATACCTGCTGTAATCGGTGCCGACGAGCCAAAACGAGCTCAAAAGAGAAGGTCAATCATGCTCTGAGTCGCGCCTCTATTGGTGTTCATTCGTGAAAATTCGTGGTTGAACTCCGTTTTCCAACCCACGACCAAAAAGAAACAGGCCTGACTTGCGTCAGGCCTGATGAGAACAAATTCTTATCTCCAGTGCGGCGCCGCAGACATACGCCTTAAATCACACACACGAAACAACTGCATTTTTGCACCGTCAACGCCATTACCTTACCCGATTCCCCCGTCCCCACCAGTCACCAGTACTGGGGACAAGCTCACCCGGACTTATATACTTTCCAAACGCAGATTTTTTAAGTAAGGATAGTGAGATTACTAAAGACGAGGCGGGTGTTATCTTATGAACGACGAACAATTCAAAAGGCTGGAATCAGAGGTTGTACATTTAAGGCAACTGATTCACTTGCAGAAAGCTGTTATTGAGGGGCTTAAAACCTACACGGTTTCAAGAATATCGGAAATCGCCAAAGTAGACAGGCAAAAGGAGTCTGCGGCGGTAGAGAGGCTTATAATGATTGCTTACGATCAACACATTTCCGAGCTTGAGAATTCTTTTCCCGCTTTAGCTGCCGAGATTGATATGCGCTCAAAGCTTCCAGATGCTGGCCAAGATAAGTGGTATTTTCCTTCAGAGCAGCCCCCCAAAAAAGACGAGCCACCAAAGTAGAATGTGATCCGGTATAATGCATGATGATTTCTTTACCGTATTGCAAATCATTTGCAATTAGAATTGCCAGAAATAAAAACCCCACCAGAATTATCTGGCGGGGAGATTTATGAATGTGTTCAGCCTTTATTCTTCTTCAGATGCTGAATCGGGAATTTCCGAAACGGAAATGAGAATAATTTGGTTAATTATTTCCACGAACCGGTAAACAATAATTAACTGAGGGATGCCAGCCACAAGCCTTTCAGTTTTCCAAACATAAAAATCTTTGGAAATGTTGTAAAAATGCTTTGGGTTTCTTGAAAGTCCCCATTCAATTGCCATATCTAACTCATCCATTCTGCTATGAGTTTGAGATATGCGTTCTATTGCGTCATCAAATTGATTTTCTCTAACGAACGTTACCTGCATATTCGGTGATTGTTTTGCGCGCCCAAGTTAGGTCATCTTCGTTAAGAGGGGCTTCTGTAAGCAGATAAGCATAGTCGGGAAGCTCTTCCATCATTCCCGCAAATTTCCATGATAGCTCCTCATGGGTTACGTCGCTTATGGCTTTGCCGTTGAATGGAGAAAGGGCGGAAATAACATTATCAATCAATGAGATTTCATCCACAGTGAACCCTTTAAGGTCTGGCTCTGTTAGCGCAGAAAGCCGTTTCTGGACCCTGCCAAAAAACTCTACTGGCTTTTCGTTAATCTTTTCATTGTCAATCAAGCTCTCCCGAATGGGCAAGAATTCCGATGGCTTTGGCGTTGGGCCAAGCCGCTGTTTAATATATTTGAATCCGGTAAGCTTCTTACCATGTTTCAGATAATGAACATGGTCGATATAGTACAGGACTTTGTTTAGAAGGATCGCCCCAAATCCAGGGCAATTCTCCATCTTTTGGCAAACGTAGATGATAAGGTTTTCCGCCTTCACCCTATCGCCGTTAAAAGCGGGGGGGGTTATTCTCATAGAATGAGTATAGGTAACGGTTTTGTTCATGCAATCCTCTTTTTGTCAAAAATTAATGTCGCGTTCAATGGGGTTTTAACCCAAAAGAAGCTTAGTATGCTTAAGAAACTAAGCCAACAAAGAACACTTATCCATTGCGGACATTTTTAGAGTAGAACAAACCTTGAAGAAAAGGCTATTTGACTCCCTGCTTGGCTTTCTTAGAACTTGGCGGTGGTGGTGCTGCCAGCATCACACGCAAAGCATCCTCAAACTTCACCCCAGACAGATTAAGCGATTCAGCTTTCGGCTTCGACGCCGAACGCGTCATAGGCTTTTTGGACGGCTTGGAATTTTTCGGTTTTGGCATAGTAGCGTTTCCATCGTAGTTGACGGTTTACAATAACCTGAAACCTTTCGACGAGAAACAGAAACTTAACCCTGCGCCCCATTCAGATCGCTTGGCGATAGGTCAGCCGTTTGCCTTCAATCCGGCCAACGGCTGCAACCATGCGCTCGCCGTCTGTTACCTTGCGATTGTTCCAGCGAAATTCAAATTCACCCGCATACTTTGGCAGATGCTCACGGCTCACATGGTGCCAGCTACCATAAACGCCACGCTTAAGCAGGCTGAAAAAGGATTCGCAAGTATTGATTCCCGCTTTCGTTCCATCATCCAGCTTGCGGCTGTATTCGTATTTGGAATGGACAACGGTGTTGTGCTGTTTGAATTCCTTCAAGGGATTACGATAAGCGCCGTGTTCGTCGGTGTTCACAATCGCATTCTTGCTCACTGATTCATTCAACACCCTGCCTAGATTCTTCTGGGTGACGTTGGACACAACTGCCGTACGCATATTGCCATCACGTTCAATCAGTGCAACCACGGGCGTTTTACGCGCCAGTGTGGTATCACGTGAACCTTTGCCGCCAACGAATGTTTCATCTACTTCGACAATGCCGGAAAGCTTCTTGGTGCTATCTCCACCCATTGCATAACGGATGCGATGAGTCATGAACCACGCGGTTTTGTACGTGATGCCCAACATCCGGTGCAATTGGTGAGAGCTAATCGACTTCTTGCTTGAGCACATGATGAACAGAGCCATGAGCCATTTGGAAATGGGAATATGACTGCCTTCAAAGATGGTGCCGACCTTTACCGTAAATTGTTTGCGACAAGCAGCACAGCAATACAGACCTTTGCGAGCTGGCGACTTGCTGGTTGCCTTTGGAGTGATGATGTAAACCTCGTTGTGCTTACAATGTGGACAGATCGGGCCATCAGGCCAGCGCATTTGTTCAAGTAATCCACGCGCCTTGTCCTCATCGGAATATTGGGCGGCCAGCGTTACTAGATTTAGCTCTTCGGGTTTCAGTTCCTTCTCTGTCATGGAGTGAGACTAACAGTTTGGTTGTGTTTGTAAAGTATATAATTCCGAGCTCACCAGCGAGAGCTGACCCCAAAAACGCACCTGTTTCTTATTGCTTGCGAGGCATGTTGAAACTGGGAGAATCATTTTCTGTAGCTATGACCAAAAGGAAGAAATTCAGTTTCATCCTGATCGCTGTCCTCGTGTTCGCGACAGGCGCCTTCCTTTATTTTCGCGCGACGGAGCGGCCCATCAAGATTAACGGCAAGCTTTCGCCGGAGGACGTGGCCGCCATCAAATCCGTCGTGAACCGTGAAATCTGGCGCAGCGCCTTCCCTGATTTTTCGTTCAAGACATTCAAGAATCTTCCCGGTGCCATCAAAACGAGTTGGAGTCTTCGCATCGTTTCGATCGATTCGCTTAACGGGCTTACCGACCCTGGTTGGCTGGCGAAGACCGCCTCGGCCAATGTTATTTTTGGAAAATCCGAGCGCGGAGGAATCTACACTTACGCTTGCACCAAAAGCTCCAATCAATGGGTCTTCGTCATGCGCGTCGGGCCGAAGCGTGAAATCGATTCCTATCTGTTTTGATTTATCTCCATGGGCATGACCAAAAGGATGAAACTCGGTTTGGGCTTGGCTGCTGTTCTCATATTGGCGACGGGAGCCTTCCTTTATTTTCGTGCGACCGAAAAGCCCATCACGGTGAAGGGGCAACCGCTTTCCGCTAAAGATATAACCGCCATCAAAAGGATCGTGCACCATGAAATCTGGTATTACACCTTTTCTAATTTTTCGTTTAAGACTTTCAGGTATTTGCCGACGGACATCAAAAGGGGCCTGACCTTTCACATCGACTCGATTGAATCGTTTGACACGTCTGCCGACCCTGTTTATGGGCGCAGGAGCGCCACGGCCAACGTGACTTATGGAAAATCCAAGTTTGGCGGTAGTTATGTCTGCGTCAAAAGCACCAATCAGTGGATACTTGTCAAGATGGTCCTGCCGGACTGAGGTAAAACCCATTCAAAACGCCGCATTAACGTCACGGAATACACGGTGTCGCCTCTTCATCATCGACAAAGTTGTTCTCCACGAATACATCTGACTCATATTCATCCATGACCAAAAGGAAGAAACTCGGTTTTGCCCTGATCGCTATCTTGATTATGGCGACCAGTGCCTTCCTTTATCTGCATGCGCCGGATAAGCCCATTCGGATAAACGGCAATCTCGCTCCAGAAGACCTGGCTGACGTCCAGTCCATCGTCCGCCGCGAAATCTGGCGCGGCACCTTTCCAGACTGGTCCTTCAAAACGTTCAGGAATCTCCCGGGCGCGATCAAAACCAGGCTGAACCGTCGCGTAGTTTCGATTGATGTCTTTTATGGAGAAGATTGGCCTCCGCAGCCAACTCTGGTCTCTGGCGACAGTTGGCTCATTCAGAATGCTTTGGTGAATGTATCGGGTAAAACATATGATGGGGCACTTTATACATATTCCTGCACCAGAATTTCCAATCAATGGGCAATTGTCAGCAGAGATATAAGATATGGATGGTAAGAATTGAGTAAAGGAAGCTGGCCATCTCAGCGACTGCCGAAGCCAATTTGCACTGCAACCTTGACACCGTTGCCACAGCAACCCAGCTTCCAATGACATGACCAAAAGGAAGAAACTCGTTTTAGCCTCGCTCGTTGTCCTTTTATTGGCTACGAGCGCCTTCCTTTATTTCCGCACAACAGACAAACCCATCCGAATTAACGGCAATCTCGCTCCAGAAGACCTGGCTGCCGTCCAGTCCATCGTCCGCCGCGAAATCTGGCGCAGTAATTTCCGGAACTTGTCATTTAAACCTTTCAGGAATCTCCCGGGCGCCATCAAGACCAGCCTGAGTCTTCGCATCGATTCGATTGATGTCCTCTCTGACGACGCCTGGCAGCGCAAGTTGGCTGAGGTGCAAGTGGTCTCCGGCAAATCGTCGCGGAACGCGGTTTGTACTTTTGTCTGCGCCAAAAGTTCGAACCAATGGGACGTCGTCTCGAGAATAGGCCCGCCCCGCTACATCGATTCGGACCGTATTCAAAAGCTCACACCTTAATAGCAACTGAAGGAGCCATCCGCCTTGGCTTGTGTTTGCCAAGGATTTGCGATACAGTCCCTGCACCAACCGGCAGAAATCATGAAAACACACAGCCAGCGCCTAAAAACTTTCCTCGCCACAAGCACAGTTGTCGCCACCTTTCTCTCCAGCTCGCTGATACTCTCCGCCGCTGCGAACTCAGCGAACGAAAACTGGCCCCAATGGCGCGGCCCGCTCTCCACCGGCGTCGCTCCCGATGCCAATCCGCCATCCAATTGGAGCGAAACCAACAATATCAAATGGAAGGTAAAAATCCCTGGCAACGGCAATGCCACGCCGATCATTTGGGGCAACCAGATTTTCATCCAAACCGCCATCGCCACCGGCAAAAAGGTCGAAGGCGCGACTGAAAAGAAACCCGAAGCGACACCAGCAGCTGCCGATGCGCCCGCTGACAACCAACCACGCCGTCGTCCTGGTCCGCCGGGAGGAGGCATGCGTTCTGATAAGCCGGACGAGAAATATCAGTTCGTATTACTCTGCCTCGATCGCCAGACCGGCAAAACGCTCTGGCAAAAAGTTGCCCGTGAAGAAGTCCCGCACGAGGGCCATCATCCCGATCACGGTTTCTCCTCCTACTCGCCCGTCACCGACGGCAAATACGTTATCGCCTACTTCGGCTCACGCGGCATTCATTGCTACGATCTACAGGGCAATTTGAAATGGTCAAAAGACCTCGGCCATATGCAAACCAAAATGGCTTTCGGCGAAGGCAGTTCGCCCGCGCTCTTTGGCGACACCATCGTGGTCAATTGGGATCACGAAAGCGGTTCATTCATCGTTGCGCTCGACAAGAAGACCGGCAACGAACTTTGGCGTCAACCGCGCGAGGAAGGCACTTCCTGGGCATCGCCCATCATTGTGGATTACAAAGGCAAGCCCCAGGTCATCACCGACGCTTCCAACAAAATCCGCAGTTACGACCTCGCAACCGGAAAGATCATTTGGGAATGCACCGGCCTGACCGCGAATGTGATTCCCAGTCCCGTTGCCGACCAAGACACCGTCTATTCGATGAGTGGATTCAAAGGCAACGCCCTGCTCGCCATCAAACTGGGCCACACCGGCGACCTCACCGGCACCGACGCCATTGCCTGGAGCCACAACAAAAGCACTCCCTATGTCCCTTCACCATTGCTCTACGGCGACAAGCTCTATTTCTTCGCCGGCAACAACGGTATGATCTCCTGCTTCGACACCAAGTCCGGCAAACCACTGATCGATGCCGAGCGACTGGAAGATATCAAAGGTGTTTATGCCTCGCCCGCCGGTGCAGCCAATCGCGTTTACCTCGCCGGCCGCAATGGCGCGGTGCTCGTTATCAAGAACTCGGATAAGCTTGAAATTCTTGCCACCAACAAACTTGACGATGAATTCGGAGCCTCCCCGGCCATCGCCGGCAAGGAACTGTTTCTTCGCGGCAAGGAATCACTTTATTGCATTTCCGACAAATAATCCTGACAGAAACCTGCGGTTCCACCGTTCCATCCTTGACCAACACTCCATCGCTCAAGCTAGAGTTTCGCCATGTCATGCTCACATATAAGGAAAGCCGCGGTGCATGTGGTCTCCCGCAATCTTGATTAATCCCAGGCGCGGAAGACTCATTTCAAAATGTCCTCATCCTTTACCAACCCGATTACCGCGGAGGCTCCGGCCCGGGCTGAACTCAAACCGGCCACCAGTCCGCAGCCAAAACTCACTCGCCATTTGCAATCCCACATCGGTTGGGTCATGAGTCTTTTCCTGGTCGGTTTGGGAGTCAAACTCGGTTTGATCTGCCGGTTTGCAACCTCCCTGCCCTTTTTCGACCAATGGGGTGCTGAAGCGGGCCGTCTTTACAGCCCTTATTTTCAAGGACATATACCTTTTGAAAATTGGTTCAAAGCGCATAATGAACACCGGCTTTTCTTCACCCGCATTTATGACTTCGCCCTGCTATTGCTAAACGGACAATGGGATAGCCGCCTGCAAATGGCAGGGAATGCCCTCATTCATTGCGGCGCCATCGCCGGCCTCGGCTGGCTGCTGGCCCACTTGATGGGTAAAAAAACATGGCCATACATCTGGTTGCCACTGGCCCTGGCCTTGGTGCTGCCTTTTGCCTGGGAAAATACTCTGGCCGGATTTCAATCGCAGTTCTATTTCCTGATGCTCTTTTCCATGCTGACCATCTGGCTGCTGAGCCTGAGTGAACCGCTCTCCCGCCGCTGGTGGCTGGGCGTCGCGGCTGCCATCGCATCCTTGTTTACGACCGCTGCCGGAATGCTGGCGTGCGCCGCCGTCGCTGCCCTGGTTGTCCTCGAGATCTTGAAAGTAAGACGAATTCAACGGCGCCACGTTCTTACTCTGGCCGTCTGCTTCGCAATCGGGATAGCTGGGCTTTTATTAAAGAAGGACGTCCCATCCACCGCCGTCTTGAAAGCCAATTCACTGCATTTCTTCTTCATGGCGCTCGGTAGAAATTTTACCTGGCCGCGCATCTGGCTCTTCGACGAATCAACCTGGCATTTGCTTCCGCTGTTCGTTCTCGGCTGGATGTATTTTAGATCATCCAGAAAGGATGCCGCCGCCGATCGCATGATTCTGGGAATGGGTGTTTGGGTGATTCTGCAATGCCTGGCCACTGCTTATGCGCGTGGCGTCAATGGCTCCGCACCCGCTTCCCGCTACATGGATTCAAATAGTTTCATCATGATTGCCGGCGCATTGAGCATTATCAGGCTGCTGACTGCCTATCGGCAAACCATGTGGTTTACCACCTTGTTCGCCGTCGTCACAATTTCCTACATCTGGATCAAGCTCTTCGCTGGCGGCCTGTGGGAGCTCAGCGTCGCCGGCTGGAATCACGACATTCCTGAACGCGTATATTCCCAGCGCATGTGGCTGAAAACCACCCGCGCTTTCCTGGCTACTGATGATCTCCATGCACTTCAGGGAAAACGTTTCATGGAAATCGCTTATCCTGATCCGGAGAAATTGGCCACCTTTCTGCGCGATCCGCACGTTCGTCGCATTCTGCCGACCTGCGTGCGCGAATCTTTGAAAGTCAGCCAAATTGAAATGGGCGATCATCCCTTTTTGCAAATGACCAACGCGGCAAATCTCACCGATACACCCGCGGGTCCTTACTGGATTTCACCAGCCCTGGGCACCAGTGGTAAATTCGAAAGCCTTCCCATTGCCCCGGGCGCCTTGCCCTACCTGGAAATTCCTGTGGCTGGTTATCTCGCGGCACCAGGTGCGTCACTGGAGCTGCTGGACCTGTCCACCAGCCGGATCATTCGAGTCCAGCCACCGCGAACGGGCGCTGAAAACTGGCAGAGTGTTTTTGTAAAAGCACCCGCCGGCAAGTTCAAGATTCTCGCCACCTCCAGCCCGGATAATTGGTTTGCCTTCAAGGAACCCCGCGAACTCGGACGCTTCTCTTATTGGACCATGCTATTGCTCGGAGCCTGGAAGTGGGTTTTGTGGCTTGGCCTTGGCTGCCTCGTTTTGAACCTGCTGCTGCTCATGCTTCCCAGACGCCTCGATTCGTCCGCGACTAATCAGGACAGGCTGCAAGCCCCTGCGCCATGAATAAATTGTAATTTTGCTTTCATTGCAGGTTCATGAATGTGTGCTTAAATCATTATTGTTCCCAAACAGCATTTGGAACATAAGTTAGAAATGAGCAGGCAGAAACCGGGAGTCAGAACATGAACCGAATCGCTATCTTTTTATTAAGCATCGCCGCCGGTGGTGCGCTCGCCTGGATGGTTGCCGTCAAAAATCAGGAAGCCCGATTCACCACGTTGCTTGCCGCTCAACAAGCTTCGTGGGATAAAGAGAAAGCAGCCTTGGAAGCCGCCCTTCAGTCCCAGCCCAAACAGGCCGTCAAGCTGGCCTCCTCTGCCATGCCGGTTGAGCCTGCGGCCAGGCAGATGACTCCCAGCGAGATCATTGCAAATCTCAAAGATCCCCGGCTTGGCACCTCGCCTCGCGGCATTCGCGCTGCCATTTACAATCTGGAGACTCTCATTGCCGCCGGTACCAACGCACTTCCTGCCATTCGCGAATTCCTGGCTGAAAATAAGGATATTCCGTACGATTTCGCCGGTGGCAAGGGCATGAAGCATTCCCGTCTGCCGACCGATTTTCTGGTGCCTCCCTCGTTGCGTTTTGGCCTGTTTGATGCGGCCAAACAGATCGGTGGTCCTGATGCTGAAAAGCTCCTTGCCGATATGTTGCAAACGACCGGCAGCGGAATGGAAGTCGCCTGGCTCGCCAAAACCTTGCAGGAAATGGCTCCAGACAAATATCGTGACACAGCGCTGGCAGTGGCTCGTGACCTGCTAACTCATCCTGTCGCTGGCGGTTCGAACGACAAATATGAACGCGATTTTCTTTACGGCGTTCTCTCCACGTACAATGACGCGTCACTTGTGAGTCAGTCTCAAGCTCAACTCATTGCGCCTGACGGGCAAATCGACCGCTCTGCGTTGCGATATATTCAGCAAACCCTTGGTGAACAGTCTCTGCCCATCGCGATGCAGGCTTACAATGATCCTCGCGTCGATCCCGCAAAAAAGGAAACCCTGGCTCGTATTGGTTTATACTATGCGGGTGACAATCCTCAGGCCAACCAACTCTTCGACGCCGCCGTCCACAATGAAAGTCTCTCCGTCGATGCCCGCCGCAATTTTATCGAGGATCTAAACCAGGACGGCATTTCCAATCAAAAGAATCCGACACCCGAGGACCAAAAAATTATCGAAGCCCGCATAAAATTGATTCAAAGTTATTATGACAACGGCGGGATGAATCAACCGATCTTGAACGGAGCCTTGAACGAAGCCATGAAGGACTTGCAGGGCTTGTTGCAGAAAATGGCCCAATCCTCCGCCACTCCACACCAATAAACCCGGGCCAGCCTTTTCTCAATCTATTCACCACGGATTGTCGTGCCCTCCGTTTGTTGCGACCGGTTTCGAGCTTTTTCCAGCAACCGCCCTTTCCATCCATCTTTGATAATGTTTCAACTGACTGCTTTTGAATATTGACATCTCTGGCTCACCGGAACAGGGTTGTGGAAACCCGAGGCACCCAGTACATGAAAACTATCTTATCCGTGGATGACGGCGAAGATGATGCTTACCTCCTTCACCGGGCTTTACAATATGTTCAAACGAAATGCAATCTGGAGAGCGTTCCCAGTGCAGCGGCGGCCATGGAATACCTTTCGGGTACCGGTCCCTTTGCTGATCGGTATGAACATCCGCTGCCTTCCATCATTTTGCTCGATATCAAAATGCCCGACACCAATGGCTTTGAGCTCCTCCGGTGGATTCGATCCAAACCCGAATTCAAGTCCATCCCCGTCATCATGCTCACCTGCTCAGAGGCCGCTGTTGATATCGAACATGCCTATGAAATAGGCGCGAACTCCTATTTGGTGAAGTCGCTCGATTTTCAAAACCTCAAGCAAGACCTTCCATTATTCATGCACTATTGGCTGGACCTAAATCAGACCCCCGAGTCAGACCAATGAAAACCGGGTGCATACCGTTCAACTCGGCACACAGTGAATAGTAGGCCGCAGAAAAGATTCCTTTTACCTGAGGCGCGCCGATGCGTTTAATAATTATATGGCGGTCTGCTGTAATTGTACGGGTACCGGTAATTATAGGGATATCTATAGGCCGGGGTATTATTCCAATAATGCCCGTTCCTTGAAGCCGAACCATAACCATAATAGGTATCATTTCCATACCCGCCTTGATCGTAAGATTCGGACGCGCAGCCAGCCACAGCCAGCAGCCCAAGTGCACACCCCAAAAACATGATGGATTTCATCGTTTTCATAGCTCATTGGTTCCATTTAGGGAGCACGATATTTGTAAGCCCAGTCGTCGGAATGATTTTCATATCCACGGTAGGCAGAGTTGAGACGATAGTCTGGCCAGTTCCTTTGTGGGGAAACAGGCTCCGTATAAACAGGGCGACCCTCATAAGACGTCTCTGCTGAATAAGCAGGAGTTGCCGGAGCAACGGGAGTTACGGGAGTTCCTGGATAAACAGTGGTCGAATAAGGCCCGGCTGTAAAAATTGTGGTTGTTTCGATAGGCATACCTCCCATGTCACTGCTATAAGTTGTACCGGCTGTGCCGGTGCCATAGGAAGTACCAGCCCCGGCAGCTCCACCTGCCTGCTGATGAGTAGAACTGCAACCTGCCAGAAGTACCAACCCAACCAAACCCGCCAAGCTAGAAACAAATTTCATAACACAATACTCCTTTTCATTAGGGTTTTGCACCCAAGTTCGAACTCAACCGGGCAAGGCTGATTGCCAGCTTCTTTGGCCGGTAAGGAACTTCAAAATTCGAAGTCCCTTAATTCAAATATTGTTGCAAACCAAGACACTGCTATAAGGAGTTTACCCCGTACACCCGTTTTGAACTGCCCGGTAATATCCGGTCAAATAAAAGATGTTGCTGCTGAATACGTTCTAAATTTCAGTCGTCGGACGTGCCATGCTTTCAAATTATAAAACTGCTTTCCGAATGGTTTCGGGATTGCTGTTTGCCGCGCTCACGCTCTCTTATTTTTCCCAAGATCTCCACGCAGCCGAGCCAGAAGCTGGCTTTACCTCCTTATTCGATGGCAAAACGTTGCAAGGCTGGAGTTACGTTCCAAGAATCAAAGCTCCCGGTCATTACCTGGCAGCGAATAACATCATCATCTGCCCCTCCAACACCTGGGGAGTATTGATGTCCGCCGGGGAATACTCGGATTTCGTGCTGCGATTGGATTACAAATTGGAAGCAGGCGGCAACAACGGCGTCCTCGTTCGCACCACGCTGCTGAGCACCAATAAGATGGATTCCGGCGTGGAAATCCAGATGCTCGACGACAAGGCGCCGAAACACGAACACCTCAAGCCTTACCAATACAACGGCTCCGTCTATGGCATCGTTCCCGCCCATGATGGTGCACCAAAGATCGATGAATGGAACACCGAAGAAATCACCTGCATCGGCCAACACTACAAAGTAGTGCTCAACGGCAAGGTGATTGTCGACGCGGACCTTACCGATCCGCAATACGAAGAAGGATTTAAGTCACATGCCGGAGCACATCATCTGCGTGGGCACATAGGTTTCATGGGGCACGGCGATTACTTTGAGTTTCGGAATATACGCATCAAGGAAATCGTCCCGGAAATGAAGAAGTGAGCCAGTTCCAGGCACATCCAATTCTGTTCGTTAGAATCATGGAGCTTTATATCTCCACGGAATCGTATCCCGTTCCTGTTCTTTGACGGTTTTGTCCTTTGGTATCTGATGAAAGCCACCTACCACGTAATCAATGGTTGCATCAAAGGAGGTGATGCGACGACTACCTTGAAATGGTGCCTCAAACATGAATTCCACGTAACCAATGAATGGAAGGTTGTGCTCGAAGAACTTGGGATCAGTCTGAACAATCCATTTCACCGCTGCTTCCTCATCACTACCCCAAGGCACGTCCAACCTGGAATAATCTGAAAGATGGGCGGAATAGGACTGCCGATCGCGTTGTGGCACTGTCAGATCGCCACTAAAGATGCGTTCGCTTGAATTAGTGCTCGCTGAAGAGTCCTGTTTCAACGCCTGCCAGGAAGACCAATGCTCAAAGTCCGCACTATACCGCGCGAAGACCCGTCCAGCAAAGGGCGTGAAGGTTTGGCCGTTATCCAGTTTGATGGACTTTGCTTCGGGCTTTATGACCACGTTAAGGCGGACAGAAGTCGGTGGCCGCCAGGAGAGGCCCACTCCCATCGGCTTGGTTTGAAGCCAGCCATCCACTGTCTCAGATGCTGGTCCATCAAATCCGAGTCCTTCAGGAGTCACTTTCAGTTTTGGAAACCAGTCAGCTTTGCTTTGTGCCTCTTCGAGTTTCGTTAGATCGATCGAGAGTCGATTGGAGCCTTGAACAGCGGCACCTGCTGGAATGCCTGCTACCAGGAAAACCAGAGCAGCTACCCAAGAAGACAAATGTCTCATATGCGGATTAGACGGTATTCTCACCCACATGCTCCGCTTGAGGGGCACAGGTGGCAATGAGTGCTTTCAAAAAGAATTCGAACACGATTAAATGGCTGCAGGATATGAATCGCCTCACATTGTGTATTTTGTTTGCAACGCTTGTGTTGGTTGTTGGCTGCACAACGACGAAAACAACACTTGATCCCTTGATAGGTTGGAAGGAATTAGCCTCGACAAATCGCAATGGATCGACCTTCTCTGGAGGAGATCAGCCCTTCGTTCCTAAATTGATCACTGACGACTATCAAGCGTTCATTCAGAAACTGCCAATTCGTAAGGATCCTTTTGGGTTTTGGAGATCATAGCGAGAGTTACTGGGATCGATAATATATCCTTCTTAGAGGACGGAACTGGTCAGCACGCTGTGAAGATTCATATACCACTGGATGGGACTTATTGGAATTATGTCATCTTTTACGATAGCGCCAACCAGAGGACAAGAGTGGTAAAATTTGCAAGCGGTAGGTATGCCTGCTGAAGCACAATATGATTATCACTCGATTCGCATTTTGCATTTTTTTGGCACTACTTATCTCCGGATGCGTTGCCCCAAGGCATGATACCGATCCATTGGCTGGGTGGCACCCTTGCCTGAGTGAGGAGCCTAACGTGGTGATTGCAAAGGATTACTGGGCCTACATCGAAAAACTTCCACCAGAAGAAAGTCGTTTGGTAACTCATTACGACATTTGGTTCTTCAAAAACTTTACTGGTCAACATGCCGTCCAAATAAAAATCCCATTAAACGGAACCTGGTGGGAGCATTTCCTTATTTATGATCAGGAAAACAAGAGAATAAGGGTGATAAAGCATGCGAGTGGTGGGTATGCCTCCTGAAACGCCATATGAATACTACTCGACTAGCATTTTGTATTTTTTTGGCAGTGATTATCTCAGGATGTGCGGCCTCAAGGCCTGATCCCAATCCATTGCAAGGCTGGAATTACTGCTTCAGCCGGAATCCTTTCCGCTCCAACAAAACGGTTTTGGATGATTATCATGACTACATCCAAAAGCTGCCACCCGAAGAGAGAAAGTTTGTTGGGATTATCAATTTCTTCGAAGACGGCACTGGGCAACACGCCGTCCAGATTGAAATCCCTTTAAACGGAACCTGGTGGGAGCATGATCTGATTTACGATAAGGAAAACAAGAGAGTAAAAGTGATAAAGCACCGAAATGGCAGGTATCAGAGCTGATATGTGAAAGCCAGCATCATGCCAAAGCACATTTTGATGTGCGCTGCTTAGATCACCCTGGCTAGAAATCGAGGAATATTTTATTTACTTCCCGGCTTCACGGCAGGCGTTCCGACCAGATCAGGCGGCAACTTGTCTGCTGGAAAAGCCTCCACCTGCAACGCCAGCAGACTGAACCTCGGCACCCCCACGTTCACCACGCCATTGGAGCGGTCCACCGCCATTGCTGCGCCCACCACTTCACCTTGATGTGCCCGGACAATATCAATGGTTTCCTGCACGCGACCGCCTTTGGTCACGACATCTTCCACCACCAGAATCTTTTCTCCCGGTGCAATCTTGAACCCGCGACGCAGCACCAGCTTGCCTTCTTCCTTTTCAACAAAGATAAACCGGGTCTTTAACTGCCGAGCCACTTCCTGCCCTAGCACCAGTCCACCCATCGCAGGCGAGATGACTGTCACTGCACCCAAATGTTTCACCTTGGCTGCCAGGGCTGCCCCGAGTCTTTCCACCGTCGGCATCTGTTGCAGCGCCAAGGCACACTGAAAGAACTGCCGGCTGTGCAATCCGCTGCGCAGGACAAAATGTCCTTCCAATAATGCACCGGTATCCCGAAAAACCTGCAAGACTTCCTGTTCTGTCATGCCGTGATTCTAAGTTCCCCGTTCAAAGTTCAAAGTTCAAAGTTTCTGGTTCCACCCGGAGCGTCCGCCCTTTATAACATTCACCATGCCCAAATGGGTTAAATTCATCCTCGCGATTCTGCTGTTGCCGCTCTGTTACGGCGCGGGGCAGGCGCTTTGGATGGTGCTCCGTGCCAGTGGGCACGCTACGAATTTCTGGATCGCCTTTACAGCCGGGGTCGGTTGTTGGGTGGTGATCTACCTGCTCTTGCCCAAGCCGATGCTGGTCTATGTGTTTGGCCATGAATTGACTCATGCGCTGTGGGCATGGTTGTTTGGCGGAAAGGTAAAAAAGTTCAAGGCATCGTCCAATGGCGGGCATGTCGTGGTGACCAAAACCAACTTTTTGATCTGCCTGGCCCCTTATTTCTTTCCTCTATACGTCGCGCTCGTGGTGCTGTTTTTTGGCATCGGGCATCTCATCTGGAATTGGAAACCTTATCTTCTCTGGTTTCACCTGCTGCTCGGGTCGGCGTATGCCTTTCATCTCACCCTGACCTGGCACATCCTTAAGACCGAGCAGTCCGACATCACCTCGCAAGGTTACCTGTTTTCCAGCGTGATTATCTTTCTCGGAAATATCAGCATCCTGCTGGTGGGATTGCCATTGTTGGCGGCGAAGGTGGACTTGATTACTGCCTTCGGCTGGTGGGGTAAAAGCACCTGGGAGGTGCTTTTACGATTAAAAGGCATGGTGTAATAAGCTCGATCAACTTATGAACCTGCGCGATTTTTTTGGACCGGATAAGTTCCTGCCGGATTTGCAGGCGGCGAATCGATGGGAGGTCATCGATGAGTTGATCAGTCATCTCGTGGTTACGAACCAGATAAAGCCTGAGCATCGCGAGGTCCTTACTGCAGCGGTAAAGGAGCGGGAGATCGCGATGAGCACGGGAATTGGTTTCGGCATCGGCCTGCCCCACGCCTTGAGCGATCTGGTGGATGACGTGGTTGCGGTTTGCGGTCAGTCGAAGCAGGGGATTGATTATAATGCTCCGGACAACCAGCCGGTAAAATGCGTCGTCCTCTTTTTATCTCCCCGCCGGCAGCAGGAGCAACACACTCGTTTCCTCGCGGACCTGGCGAAAGCACTTCACAAAAGAGATTCCTGACTTGAGGCCCGAGAGTTCTCGCCTGGCAAAGTCTCCCATCCGGCTTGACCATTGAGGTTATCGCTTCCTACGTAACCAGTGGAATATTACCAGCGAGTGTGCCATGGTTAGCTGCAAGGCTGGACCAATTGACCGCATTGGATGGTGGGAAAGAGTGTACATTAAAGTTGTCTTACGGTTGAAAAGCATGCTGTCAGGAAATTACTGACAGCTGCATCCGTACTCTGCGCTTCATAGGCAATTACTATTTACTCTTGAATTGCCCGCCCACTTCAGGCGAAATGTACAGGCTGTATCGACGCTATGAACCTTGGCGACATTCTCGGGTCGGATAATATTTTGCCGGATTTGCAGGCTACGAATCGATGGGAAGCCATCGATGAGCTGATCGACAACCTCGTTGCCACAAATAAAATCAAGCCCGAGAACCGGGACGCCATCGCGGCGGTGGTAAAAAAACGGGAGACCTCGATGAGTACCGGCATCGGGTTTGGCATCGGAATCCCCCATGCCTCCACCGACCTGATTTACGAGGTGGTCGGGGCTTTCGGGCGATCGAAGAGAGGGGTTAACTTCGATGCACTTGATAACCAGCCGGTAAACCTCGTCATGCTCTTCCTCGTTCCCCAAGGCCAATTTCAGAAACACCTTCACACCCTCGCCAACATCGCCAAGCTCCTCCACAAGAAAGAATTTCGTCAGGCTCTCGAAGAAGCTCCCAATGCCGAAGCCATGTACAAAATCATCAAGGAATACGGTGGGAAGTAGTTCTGGAAGGAATTCGACTTTAGGATTTCGCGAAACTGGTCTTCTGCTTTAATTTATCGGTGAGGTTACAACTCTGTGTTGCCCCATAAATCCATAGAATCTCGTTTGCAACAGGCAGTCACCGCGGTTCTGCCCGGTGCGGATGTCTCCAGCGTCCTGGTTCGCCCCTGTCCTGATCCCAAGTTCGGCGATTACCAGAGCAACGCCCTCATGAGTCTGGCCAAGGAGCGGAAAATGAACCCGCGCCAACTCGCCACCGACGTTCTGGCCAAACTGGATGTAAATGATATCTGTGAAAAGGTCGAGATTGCCGGTGCCGGCTTCCTGAACTTCAGGTTGAAGAACTCCGCCCTGGCTGCAACGCTTCAATCCGCCGTGCGCGGTGAGCATCTATTTTTCGAGAAGGCCAGCCATCCGCGCACGATTGTCATCGACTTCAGCTCGCCCAACATCGCCAAGCCGATGCATGTCGGCCACATCCGTTCCACCATCCTCGGCGATTCCCTGGCCCGCACATTCCGGCTCCTCGGTCACAAGGTCATCACGGACAATCATATTGGCGACTGGGGCACACAATTCGGTAAGTTGCTGGTGGGGTGGAAGACGCAACTCAATGCAGAAAACTTGCTCGCCGATCCCATTGGTGAGATGGAACGACTTTACAAGACAGTTAATTCGGCCAGCGAGAAAGATCCGGCTGTTCTGGAACAAGCTCGCCAGGAACTGGTCAAACTGCAAAACGGCGACAAGGAAAACCTCGGCATCTGGGAGGAGATGATCAAGCTCTCCGAAATCCAGTTCAAAACCATTTACGACCGCCTCGGCATTCAATTCGATTACACGCTGGGCGAGAGCTTCTATAATCCACGGCTCAAGGGCGTGGTGGAGGAACTCACAAATAAAGGCATCGCACGGGAAAGCGAAGGTGCCATGGCTGTCTTCTCGGATGGCTCACTGCTCTCAGAAACAGGATCCTTTTCTCAAACAGGAAGATGGCGAGTGGAAGCCGAATCCGGCTCTCATCCAAAAGAGCGACGGTGCCGCAAACTACGCCACGACCGATCTCGCAACCCTCGCTTACCGCCTGGAAACCTGGAATCCAGCGGAGATTGCTTACGTCACCGGTGGCCCCCAGCAACTCCACTTTCAGCAAATTTTTGCGATCTTCCGCCGTTGGCATCCGGAAGCGCCGGTCAAACTGGCTCACGTCTGGTTCGGTTCCATTCTCGGTGAAGACGGCAAGCCCTTCAAAACCCGTTCCGGCGAAACTGTCAAACTCGCGGACCTCCTTGATGAAGCGGAGGAACGCGCTTACAAGGTGGTGAGCGACAAAGCCACCGAACGTGAAACCACTGTCCCCGAGGAACAGAAGCGGGAAATTGCCAGGGTGGTTGGCCTCGGCGCCCTTAAATACGCCGACCTGCTCCCCAACCGCCAAAGTGATTACGTATTTAGCTGGGACAGGATGCTTGCGTTGAATGGTAACACTGCTCCGTATTTGCAGTATGCTTACGCACGCATCCGCAGCATTTTCCGCCGTGGCGGAATTGAAAATGAAGCGAGTGGCTGGAGCGGAACCATCTCCCTGACCGCTCCGGATGAAATTATTCTATCCAAGCACCTGCTGAACTTCAGTTTGGTCCTGGAGGGTGTTGCCGAAGAATACCGCCCTAATTATCTCTGCAATTATCTCTACGAATTGTCCGGCCACTTTGCCCGGTTCTACGAAAACTGCCCCGTCCTCAAATCTGAACCCGCCGAACGCGCCAGCCGCCTGCTGCTGTGCGACCTCACCGCCCGCGTTCTAAAGCAAGGTCTCGAAATTCTAGGAATAGAAGTTCTGGAGCAGATGTAGGCCGAAGATGCGTTGTTCAACTTCGCCTTCAACTGAATAGATTAAACCAGTTTGGACGCTTTCTCTCAGTCGATTTCTCTGGACCTCCTCAACTATGGCCTTTTTTGAGATTTCCTTCCTCGGCATACAACATGCTTCTCGTTTCCAAGTTTCAAGTGCCGTTGCTCAAATGTAACATGTTGTGCAGTTGCTTTTTTAGAGTCGTCGAGAGTAGCATCCGCATTCGGCAGAAGAGATAATCCGTTTAACTATGAAAAAACTATTGGTCCTTTTATCCGCTTCGGGAGTGGCGGCTTTAAGTGCACAGGCTCAAGTTTCGCTTACAGGTTCTCCTTACACCCAGAATTTCGATACCTTGGCCAATAGCGGCACAGCCAATACGTGGACGGATAATACTACTATTGCTGGGTGGTATGCCGGCACTTCGGGCACTTTTTCTGGAACCTACCGGGCTGATATAGGGTCAAGCACAACTGGCGCTATCTACAGTTATGGCAGTTCTGCTGCAACAGATCGTGCCCTCGGTTCCGTTGCTTCAGGTACTACTGGTACGCTGGCCTATGGTGTTCGGTTGCAAAATAATACCGGAGGCATGATCGGTAACCTCAATCTTTCCTATACTGGCGAGCAATGGCGCAACGGTGGCAATGCCACCGCTCAGACTTTATCGCTCACCTATCGCATCAGCAGCGGCCCCATTACCAGTTCCGATGCTGCCGGCACTCAGTCTTGGACATCCTACGCCTCCTTGAATTTTACGAGCCCCACCACTGGGGCAACTGCCGCAGCCTTGGACGGCAATAATGCCGCCAATCACACTTTCATTAGTGCCACTCTTACCGGAATCACCCTGAATGCTGGCGATGAGATCTTTTTTCGCTGGGTGGACCTCAATGATGCAGGCAACGACCATGGGTTAGCCGTCGATGATTTCACGCTCTCATACGATCCAGTTGCCGTGCCTGAACCCTCCACCTTCGCGCTGCTGGGCGTGGGTGCCATGGCTGGGATGTTCGTTCTCGTGCGTCGAAAAAAATAACTTTCCCATCAAACCTACATAACGCGCAGGCCTTCCTGCGTGTTTTTTATTTCGAGCTCCCAGGATTTTACCCCACAGCACTTCAACAATAAAAAAGCCGCGCTTTGCAGCACGGCTCTTTTTGAAAATATTGAACTCCCGCCTTAGCTCAAACGCATCGGCATGACCACATACAGAAATGGTCCGTTGATCTTCACCACGCCCGGGCTCAGTTCATCGATCAATTCCAGGAAAATTTCGTCGTTGCTCAACGCATTCAGCGGATCAATGACGTATTTCGGATTGAATGCGATCGCCATCTCCTTGCCTTTGTAATTGATCGCCAGACTCTCGCGGGCCTCACCAACTTCAGGAGAATTGGCGGTAATGGCCAGGTTGTTCTTCGAGAAAGTCAGCTTCACCGAGTTCGACTTCTCGCTGGTCATGATTTCAGCGCGCTTCAACGCATGCAGAAATTCTTCCCGAACCAAAGCGATCCGTTCCTTGGCCTCTCCCGGAATGACCTGGCGATAATTCGGATAATTTCCTTCAATTAGCTTGCTGATAATCAGGATCGAGAAGCCTTTTTCATCCTTTAACGTAAACGCAGCCTGGTTTTCAGAATAGCGAATCTCCACCTCACCTTTATCGGTCAACAGGCGGTTCAATTCATTCACGGCTTTCGCGGGAACAATAAATTCTCCCTGGCTTTTTTCAGTGACATCCACTTCTTCATCCACCAAGGCCAGCCGGCGGCCATCAGTTGCCACCATGGTCAGCTTGTGTTCCTTCAGGCTGATAAAAATACCGTTGAGCACGTAACGCGATTCATCCGTGGAAATGGCGAAGGAAGTCTTTTTCATCATCCCTTTCACCTTTTCCTGTGGCAGGGTGACTTTCTTATCTTCCTTGAACTTGGGCAATGGAGGAAATTCATCGGCGCTGAGACCATTAATCTTATAAAAAGAAGATCCCGACCGGATGCTGCAGGTGTTTTTCTCATCCACCTCGATTTCGATCTCCGGGTTGTTCAGCTCGCGCACGATGCCGAACAGTTTCTTCACTGGCACCGTAGTCGCTCCACCTTCCTTCACAGCGGCTTCAACGCCGCAGGAGATGGTGACGTCCAGATCGGTGGCTGTGAACTCAAGGCGGTTGCCTTCCGCGCGAATAAGCACGTTGGAAAGAATCGGTAACGTCGTCCGCGTGCTGACGACATTCTGTACGGCTTGCAGCCCGTTGATGAGTTGCTCTTTTGAAATGGTCAGATTCATGCGGCCTTTAATAGGTATCTTCTTTTTCTAAAAAACGTCTTATTATTAAGGGTTGTGAATAAGGCAAACAACCCTCAGTGTCAAGGTCACTACAACAACTTACAAAAAAACCGGGCACCCGGGTATCGGCACGAATTTAAAACCAAGAAACCCAACAACTTGGAGTTATTCACACTGTGCACATCTTCTTCACACGAAACCCCAGCCCTATTGGGGACGTTGTGCCCGTTTAATCACTTGCGGTACAATCCGCTCGGCGTACTCCACTTCGCCCATCGTGCTCTCGCGGCCAAGCGAGAAGCGAACCAGGGAATTTGCCAGATTCCGATCCACTCCCAGCCCGACAATCACATGTGAGGGTTCAATGGACCCCGCCGAACACGCCGAACCGCTGGAAGCGCAAATGCCTTCCAAATCCAATCCCGCCAGCAACGCGATACTATCCGAACCTTCCACAAGGAAAGCAACGGTATTCACCAGTCGTTTATCACGTGGTCCTACTAATTGGACTCGTGGCATGGAATCAACCAGGGTGATCAATCTTTCAGTGAGCGGCAGCAACTTTTCCCGCGAAAATATCGGATTCGACACAAAGCGCTCCATGGCCTCCACCAAACCGATGATTGCCGCCATGTTTTCAGTGCCAGCGCGACGCTCATTCTCATGCCCGCCACCGAACAGGATTGGGTCCGGATGAAGCGGCGATTTGATATAGAGTGCTCCCGCACCTTTTGGCCCATGGAACTTGTGCGCGCAAATGGAAACCAGGTCGGCATTGAACTGGTGAATGTTCGCAAATGGCTCCTTGCCGAACCATTGCACGGCATCGGTATGGAATAAAACACCACGCTCCCGGCAAATCGCACCTAATTCAGCTACTGGCTGCACGGTGCCAATCTCATTGTTGGCGGCCATCAGGGTGACCAGGATGGTGTCGGGTCGGATCGCCTTCTTCAAATCCTCGGGATGAATGAACCCTTCCCGGTCTACTGGCAGGCGGGTGATCTCGAATCCTTCCTTCTTTTCCAAATAATCAACACAATGCAGCACGGCATGATGTTCAATTACCGAGGTGATGATATGCCGTCCCTTTGACTTTAACAGCCGTGCCGTTCCAAAAATCGCCAGGTTATCGGCCTCCGTGCCACCGCTGGTAAAAATAATCTCACTCGGCTTTGCCCCGAGCACCTTGGCCACCCGATCATGCGCCTCATCCAGAATGGACCGCGCTTTCCGCCCGACATGGTGCACACTGCTGGGATTGCCATAAATTCCATCCAAAAACGGCAGCATCGCCTCCCGCACCTGCGGATCGAGCGGTGTTGTGGCGTTGTAATCAAAATAAACCGTGCGCACAGGAGCATTTTAACCGCAAAACCTGGAACTTCGAGCCTTAAACTCAGAAGCAGCTTGATTGTCTTTCGTCGGACAACCACAAAGGCGGTTTTCATTGTTTGGAGCGGTATAAACCCCATTTTCATCGAAGCCCGTTCCGCCCATGCTGGCGGTGTAACAGTTGTATGAACGCATGGATGAATTATCGCTCACGAGTAAAAGGCGCTTTGCGGCCTGTTTCATGCGCTACCATTTCAAAACAACCAGGACTCAACCAAAGGAAGTAATATGAATACCCAAAACGGTCTGAAAGAAAACATGGAAGACATGATGGATGACGCCAGCACCTTGCTTAATCATACCGATGACATGACAGACGACAGCATGGTTCAAGCTCGCAAGCAACTCGCCGAAGCAATGGAACAGGTCCGCAATGCCTATGAAGTCGTCCAAAAGAAGGCAGTGGAGGGGGCCAAGGCTACCGATAAAGCGATTCGCAACAATCCCTATGCGGCCATCGGCATCGCAGCCGGCGTCGGTGTACTGATCGGTTACCTGATCAGCCGCCGCAAATAACTCGCGGCACCGGACAAGCATCTGAGGTTTGTTGTTGCCAGCATTTCGAGAGAATTCATCTCTGGACTGCTGGCATTTTGCTTTGGAAAGGTGGCGTAAGGTTTCCACCCCACAGGTGAATATTTTGCATCCCATATTTGCCGCGTTAGTGTGAGGGACGATTGGTGCTTGGATTTCGAGTTCCATCGCAAACAAAAGGAGGGGATGTGAAAAGTCTTAAAAGGCCCGGTGTTCTGACCGGTTTGCTTGTCGGCCTGATGCTTACGCTGGCAATTACGGTGATTTTTTATGTGGGATGGAAAGTGTTGGGATTGCCTTTTGTTCCCTTCGACATTTTCGATTGGATGACACGCGTGTTGCCTGGGCAGGTTATCGCCTCGGGCATCGATGCCATGGTGAAGGTGATCCGCTCCTTGAATCTGGGCCCGACTGCGACGACGGCCAAACTGGCTGAGCAAGGAATGGCAGTCGGAGGCATGCTGTTCGCAGGCGCGATCGTTGGAGCGATATTTTTCGCTGTCGAACGCGCATTGCACGGGCGCAATGCCTCTGTTGCAGGACCTGTCTTCGGATTGGCAGCAGGCATTCCCATCATGCTGCTCAGTCTGCACCTGAACAAAGCGCCCGAAATTCCGCCTTGGATCAGTGCCATCTGGATTTTGCTCGTATTCCTGGCGTGGGGAGTTGCCATCGCCCGGGCAAATCAACGACTCTTTGCCACGGCTCACATAACCGAAGACTCTGCTGAGCAAGCGTTGGTGAAGCGCATTGATCGGCGTCGATTCCTCGTTCGATTAGGTGGCGCCACTGCTTTGATTACCGTGACCGGCGCAATGGTGGGCAGACTCTCCCGGACTGGTGCGAGACAATCCGCGGTGCAGAGGGAATCACTCTGGTCCTCCAATCATCCTTTACCCAATGCCGATGCTGAAGTGAAATCAGTGCCCGGCACACGACCGGAATTTACGCCACTGGAAAGGCATTACCGGATTGATATCAACACGACACCTCCTACCATCGACGAGTCTCAATGGCGGTTGAAAATAAAAGGTCTCATGGAAAAGCCGCTGGAGTTGACACTGAACGAAATTCGCAGTTACGAGCCAATGCATCAGTTCATCACTCTGGCCTGCATCTCCAATCCTGTCGGTGGCGATTTGATCGGAACAACCCGCTGGACAGGAGTCAGCCTGCAAAAATTATTGCCGACCTGGCAACTCAGGCCCAATGCCACGCATCTTAAAATCCACGGAGCGGATGGATTTTATGAAGTAGTTTCATTGGAAACCATCAAAGCGGATGAACGCGTGATGCTCGCCTACGCATGGGATGGCGTGCCGCTGCTGGCCGAACATGGATTTCCATTGCGCATTTACGTTCCCAACACCTACGGCATGAAGCTGCCCAAATGGATTGAGTCCATCGAGGCGATTGATCACTGGGAGCCGGGATATTGGGTGACTCGCGGTTGGGACAAGGCCGCGCAGATGAAGGCGACTTCGGTGATTGATACCGTTGGTGTGAACATGAATATCGTAGGAGCGGATGCGCGGACGGTTGTTCCCATTGGCGGAATTGCACACGCAGGTTCGCGTGGAATCTCGAAAGTCGAAGTGCAAGTGGATGACGGACCATGGCAGGAGGCCGCGCTCCGCAAACCACTTTCCAAATTAACCTGGGTCATCTGGCGTTATGAGTGGCCCTTCCAAAGAGGCAAACATACCTTCACCGTGCGCTGCTTCGATGGCACCGGGGCGATGCAGAGCCCCATACCAACTCCCATGGAACCCGATGGGGCAGCCGGATTGCACAGCAAAACCCAGATGTTTTGAAGCGTCGGCAGGAGCGAAGACAGTTTAAGCAAACCTATCGTCTTTAAAAGGATCAGCAGTATTGGAATAACCGCGCAGCTCCCAAAAACCAAGGATGTCCCGGTCCAAAAATGTGATTTCGCGAATGAACTTGGCTCCCTTCCAGGCATAACGTTTGGGAATTATTATCCGCGCCGGACCGCCATGTTCGCGCGTCAGCGGCTTGCCATTCCAGGAATGCGCGATCATCACATCATCATCCATGCAGACATCGAGCGGATTGTTGGTGGAATAGCCGTCGTAACTTTTGAAATAGACATGTGTCGCCTCCGGCTTCGGCTTCACCAAATCGGCAATCGTAAAGAATGCCACGCCTTCAAATTCCATATCGAACTGACTCCAGGTGGTGACACAATGAAAGTCACTCACATCCTTGAACTGCGGGAGTGCCATGAATTGCTCCCAGTTCAAAGTCACCGGATTCTCCACCTTCCCGCCGATCTTGAGCTCCCATTTATCGAGCGGAATTTCCGGTCGAATGCCCAAGTCCAGCACCGGAAAGTTGTGCACCTCGCGTTGACCCGGCGGCAACCGGTCCTCTGAGCGCACCACCCGCTTTTCCTTCCCCGCCATCTTTCGCGCCCAGCGTTCCTTTGCTGCTATGTATTGTTCTTTCATACCCGTCCAACCTAGCCGATCTCTGGAGTTCCGCGAGCAGCGTGCCAAAAACGAAGAACTGAAACTAGTCGGGCTTCCTCTGAAACCTCGAAAATGATGCGA